>DAHVFK010000008.1 GCA_027317055.1 Betaproteobacteria bacterium
CTTCAAATTGGCGCGCATGAAGGCGCGTTATTCCAATCCGGGCCAGGTCAGGAAGGAGGTCGAGCTTGTGCTCTCTGTCATCGCCCGTGCCGGCGCTGAAAATCAAAGCGATATGGAACAGGCGTTTGGCGCAGCAGCACAAGCGCTGGGGCTGAATGGGCTCGCATTGCTGGCGAAAGATCAAACCAAGGTCTCGGATCTGGATCTGGCCCTGAGTGAATTGGAACAATTGAAACCCTTGGCGAAATCCCAATTCCTGAAGGCCTGTGTCGCCGGCGTCGTGCGCGATCAGAGGGTATCGGAGCTCGAGGTGGAGTTGTTGCGCGCCTTTGCGAGCGCGCTGGATTGCCCCATGCCGCCCGCGATAGTCTGATTCGGTCCGCCATGACCTGCGCCTGTCCCGTCGTTACCCTCTCGCCGCGGGACTACGACGCCGTCCTGTTCGACCTGGACGGCGTGCTGACCCGGACCGCGCGCGTGCATGCCGCGGCGTGGAAAAAGCTGTTCGACGGCTTCCTCGAGCAGCGCGCCGCCCAGGCGGGCGAGCCGTTCGTGCCCTTTGATATCGACGCCGACTACCCGCGCTACGTCGACGGCAAGTCGCGCTACGACGGCGTCGCCGCCTTCCTCGCCTCGCGCGGGATCGAATTGCCGCTGGGCGCACCCGAAGACGGCCCCGAGGCGCAAAGTGTGCGCGCGCTGGGCAATCTGAAGGATCGGTATTTCCTGCAACAGATGGAGCAGCACTGTGTGAAGCCCTATGAGGCGGCGATCGCGCTCGTGCACGCGCTCCGGGCGCAGGAGATCAAGACTGCGGTGGTGTCCTCCAGCAACAATTGCGCGGCGGTGCTCGAGGCGGTGGGTATCGCACAGCTGTTCGACGCGCGGGTGGACGGAACGGACATCACCCGGCTCGAGCTCAGGGGCAAGCCGGCGCCGGATGCCTTTCTGGAGGCGGCGCGGCGCCTCGGGGCGGACGCTTCGCGTGCTGTCGTCGTGGAGGACGCGATCGTCGGCGTCGCAGCGGGGCGCGCCGGCCGATTCGGCTGCGTCATCGGCGTGGATCGCCGCGAACACGCGCAGGCGCTGCGCGATGCCGGCGCCGATGTGGTGGTGGCCGATCTGGCGCAAGTCCGGGTGGCCGTGGAACCGCCTGCCGCGTGGTCCCTGGTGTATGAGGGCTTCGACCCGGCCAAGGAGGGTATGCGCGAAGCCTTGTGCGCCCTGGGGAACGGCTATTTCGCAACGCGCGGTGCCGCCGCCGGGGCGGTGGCCGATGGCATTCACTACCCGGGGACCTACATTGGCGGCGGCTACAACCGGCTGCGCACCGAGATCGCCGGCCGCACGGTCGAGACCGAGGACCTGGTCAATTTTCCCAACTGGCTCGTGCTCGAGTTTCGCATCGCCGACGGGGACTGGTTCGACGTGCACACTGTCAAGCTCCTGTCCTACCGCCAGGAACTCGATCTGCGGTGCGGCATGCTGTTGCGCAGCATCAACTTCGAGGACGGCCAGGGGCGGCGCAGTACGCTCAACGAGCGGCGCCTGGTGTCGATGGGCGACATGCACCTCGCGGCGCTGGAGTTCACGCTGACCGCGGAGAACTGGTCGGGAGGCGTCACGGTGCGTTCGGCGATCGATGGGCGCGTCGTCAATGCCGGGGCGAAGCTGTACCGCAGATTCAACAACAAACACCTGGAGCTGATGGCGGGCGAGGTCGCCGGGCAGGACGGCGTGTACCTGGAGACGCGCACCTGCCAGTCGCATCTGCATGTGGCGCAGGCGGCGCGCACCCGGGCCTTTGTCGACGGAAAGCCCGTGGAGGCGCTGCGCGTGGCGATCAAGGAGCCGGGATACGTTGCGCAGGAGCTGAGAGTCGACCTGGAGCAGGGCCAGACGCTGGTCCTGGAGAAGATCGCCGCGCTCCATACCTCACGCGATCACGCCATCTCGGAATGCGGACTGGAGGCGCGCAAGGCAATCGCGCGCGCGGGGCGCTTCGAGACAGTGATGGCGGAGCATGTGCTCGCCTGGAAGCACTTGTGGCGCCGCTTCGACGTTCATATCCAGCCGGCCGATTCCGGCTTCGAGTTGAACGTGCCGATGCTGCTTCGGTTGAACATGTTCCACCTGCTGCAGGCCGTGTCGCCCAACTCGAGCGGACTCGATATCGGTGTGCCAGCGCGCGGCTGGACCGGGGAAGCGTATCAGGGTCACATATTCTGGGATGAGCTGTTCATTTTCCCGTTTTTCAATTATCGAATGCCCGAAATCACCCGCTCGCTTCTGATGTACCGCTACCGGCGCCTGGGCGAGGCGCGCGCCGCGGCCACGGCGGCCGGATTCAGGGGAGCGATGTTTCCCTGGCAGAGCGCAAGCGACGGTGAGGAGCAGACCCAGGCACTCAACCTCAACCCGCGCTCACAGCGCTGGGTGCGCGACAACTCCTACCTGGAGCGCCATGTCGGCAGCGCCATCGCCTACAACGTGTGGCAATACTTCCAGGTCACGCACGACCTCGAGTTCCTGCATGCCTGCGGCGCCGAGTTGATCCTCGACATCGCGCGTTTCTGGTCGAGCATCGCAAGCTTCGATGACGGGCGCGGGCGCTACGAGATCCGCGGCGTGATGGGCCCGGACGAGTTTCACGAAGCTTATCCGGATTCGGCAACGCCCGGGCTCGACAACAACGCCTATACCAACGTCATGGCCGTGTGGGTGCTGTGCCGGGCGCTGGAGGTGCTCGATCTGCTGTCCGACGTGCGCCGCGCCGAGCTCACGACGCGGCTTGGTTTGTCGGCGGAGGAGATCGCGCGCTGGGACGACATCAGCCGCAGGATGCTTGTACCGTTCCACGACGACGGGATCATCAGCCAGTTCGAGGGCTACGAAAAACTGCGTGAGCTCGATTGGGATGCCTACCGGACTCGCTACGGCAATATTCAGCGCCTCGATCTCATCCTCGAGGGGGAGAACGACAGCGCCAACCGCTACAAGCTCTCGAAACAGGCCGACGTGCTGATGCTGTTCTACCTGTTTTCCGCCGAAGAACTCGGCGAACTGTTCGAGCGTCTGGGCTATCCGTTCGCATACGAGACCATTCCGCGCAACATCGCCTACTACGCCGACCGCGCATCCCATGGCTCGACCCTGTGCCGCGTCGCCTACGCCTGGGTGCTCGCGCGCGCCGACCGGCCGCGCTCGATGCAGTACTTCGCGCAGGCGCTGCAGAGCGACGTGGCCGACATCCAGCAGGGCACCACCGCGGAGGGCGTGCACCTCGGGGCGATGGCCGGAACGGTCGATCTGGTGCAGCGGGTATGGAGCGGCATCGAGGTCAAGGGAGACGTCCTGCGGCTCCATCCGGAATTGCCGCAGGACGTTGAGCGCCTCGACATGCGCATCCGCTATCGCGGGCATTCGCTCGATCTGCGACTGACGCGCGACTCGCTGACGGTCCGTGGGCATGATGCCGCGGCGCCGCCGATCGCCTTGTGCGTCGACGGCAAAGATCACGAGTTCGCCGGCGGGTCTACCCGCGTGTTTCGCTTGGACGACGCGGCAAGCGATGGCGGAATTGTCGAAAAGGACCCGGCCCCAGGCAAGCGGAAGACGTCGTGACCACACAAGCGATCGCGGTGGCCACTTAGGCCACGGCGCCGAAAGGGGATGACATGAGTCGCGACATTGGTCTGGTGACGCTGGCCTTGGGAGCCCATGTGGGGAGCGCTTCGATGAAAGGCAGACGTTTGCCAGAAGCGTTTATCACGATATTCTTGCTGCGTCGCGGAGGCAAAGAGGATATTCGGAATGAGCACACTGGAACAGTATGGGCTGCTGGTGGGTTTGGCCATGGGTACGGTCGGTTTCGTACTTGGCCTGTATGCGCTGGCCCGCGGCCTCGGCAAGGCGCGCCAGGAACCGGGCAAGGACGTGCCCGCAACCGGCGGCCAGATGTCGCGCGAACCGGTCTGGGTGCGCTATCACGCGCGTTATTATGGATACGCGTTGTTGTTTCTGGCATTTGATATGGAAATGGCTTTTATGTATCCATGGGCAGTGGTGTACAAGCAGGAGGGAGTCGTCGCCCTGCTCGATATGGGGGTCTTTCTGGCCGTTCTGTTTCTGGGTTTGCTGTACGGCTGGAGTCAGGGTGCCTTGCGGCGGCAATAGATGATCGCTGGCGCGCGTCAGGGGAAATTGTCCGGACTGCGCCGGCTGACGGCCCTCGCGATGGCGCGTGATCTCCGCGCTTTCATCGTTCCGGGTGCTGACATCGCGCGTGCTCACGGACTGGATATCGAAGCGGCGGGAATGCAGGTTGTCGCAAGCCCGCGCCACGCCAGCGTGCTGCTGGTGGTCGGCGTCATTCCTCCGGCGCTGCGCGAGGCGGCCGCGGTGATCTACGCCCAGATGATGCGCCCGCGCGCGCTATTCGTGCTTGGTCCAGACGAGCTGGACCAGTTACCCGAGGCCGATATCAGGGAGGACCTGTCACAACAGGATCTGATCAGGGGAGTGCGCCGGCTACGCAGCGCGTTCGCCGAGGGTGCCTTCCGTCCAGACGTTGCGGATTTCGACGCGCCGGTGCTGCACGTGCGCATCCAATATACCTGTCCCATGCATCCGGAAGTTGTACAGGACGAACCGGGATCTTGCCCCAAGTGCGGTATGAACCTGGTGGCGCGCGAGGCGCCGGCCACGGCGGGGCATACGCATGCCGATCAACCGGAATTGATCGTCGATGCGGATACGCATGCGACGCCAGCCCAGGATCACGCTGCTCAGCACGGCATGAATCACGATGCCCCGGCCGAGTACACCTGCCCCATGCATCCGGAGGTCGTGCAGAATGAACCCGGCTCCTGTCCCGAGTGCGGCATGAACCTGGAGCTGCGCGAGACCAAGGGCACCAAGAGCCATGAAGACGCTGGTATAAGTCCTGATAGTGATCACAGCAGCATGGATCACAACCATATGGACCACGGCGATATGGCGTTCATGTCCATGGTCGGTGTCACCAAAGACCTGCCACGCAGCAGTGACGGTCTGCCGATGGACTGGATCGATGTTCCCTTCGGGCCGTTTTTCCCGGGCTTGCCCGGCGGCTTGCTGCTGACTTTGACGCTCGACGGTGACACGGTCGCCGGCTCCAGCGTCCAAACGCCGGGCGGAAACGAAGAGCTGCTGCAACATTCGGCGCTGGACGCCGGGAGTTTCATTGAACGGCTGGCCAAGGTGGAACCACTCGCCCCCGTTTCCTATCGACTGCTTGCCTGTCGGGCCACGGAGAACGCCGCCGGCGTGGAAGTACCTGCCGCTACTGCCTGTGCGCGCGTCGGCGCGCTGGAACGGGAACGGATCGCAAGCCATCTGGGCTGGCTGGCTCTGTTCGGACAACAAACCGGCTTCGACTGGCTGCAGCGATGCGCTGCGTCACTGCAACTGAAAGTTCAGAATGCAGGCATAAGACAGGTCCTGGCGCTAAAGCCGGATATAGCGTTCCTGATTAAACGACTGCATCGAACGCCGCTCCTGAAATCCCGCACGGCAGGCGTCGGCCGGCTGGCGCCGAACGCTGCACTGCGTGGCCCCGTGGCGCGCGCGGCCGGGATCGGTAACGACGCGCGCAGTACAGATCCGTCGTACGCTGCCCTGGGGTTCACGCCGGTCTGCCGGGAAGGGTGCGATGCCCTGGCTCGCCTGCAGGTGCGCGTCGAGGAGATCACGCACGGCCTTGCGCTCATTGTGGCCGCAGGGGCGATCGAGTTGCCTGCGCCGATCAATATCGGCGAGGCGTCCGGCGCGGGCGAAGCGGCGGTGGAAACACCGCGTGGCGTCGCCCGCCTACGGCTGACCCTGGAGAAGGGCCGGGTGACTGCGGCGCAACTGGAGACACCTTCCACCCTGCACCTCGCTTTGATCGATCCGTTGATCAAACAGCTCGCACTGGGCGATGCACTGCTAGCCATCGGATCCCTGGACCTGGCACCCTGGGAGGTGCGGCAATGACAACCGTCCTTGTGCTGCTGCTGCTGCTGGCGGCCGGTACGTACCTGGTCGCGGTACTCGAAGCCTGGACGGCGAGTGGCCGTTTTCGGCTGGCGGGACCGGTGGTTGCCGGCATTGCCCTGCTGGGACGGGAGTTCATCGTACCGCGCAAGCCCGACCGGATTTTCTTCGAGGTGGCCCCGGTCCTACTGTTGCTTTCGGCGCTACTCGCCGCCGCGGTAGTGCCGCTGACGCCGGACCTGATCATTACGGATCTGGCCACCGGGGCGCTGTTCATCAACGCGGCACTGGTCTATGTGCTGGTCGCGTTGTTGATGGCCGGCTGGGGGCCGAACGGCGCCTACGCCATGATCGGAGGCTGGCGTTTTCTCGGCCAGCTTATTGCCTACGCCATGCTCATCGTCATGCCCATCACCGCTGTCGTGATGCGCGCCGAGTCGTTGCTGACAACGCGGATCGTCGCGTCTCAAGCGGGCCTGTGGAACATCGTTTACCAGCCGCTGGGCTTTATGCTGTTTTTCGTCGCGGCCATGGCGCTGGCGTTCCTGCCGCCGTTCGATCTGCCGACCGCGAAAGCCGAGCTGGCGGGTGGCGTGGAAGCCGAATACAGCGGCGTACGACTGGCGATATTCCGGCTTGGGCGGTTGGCGCTGATTGTCACGCTGGCGGCAGCCGCCGTCGTTTTCTACCTGGGCGGCTGGCAGGGACCGTGGCTGCCGCCCTGGGCGTGGAGCGCGATCAAGATACTGGCGGTTTGCGCAACGATGTTGCTGGCCGGGCGCGCGATGCCGCGTGTCCGCGATGCGGACCTGCTGCACTGGTGTTGGATATTGGGCATACCGCTGGCGCTGCTGAATATCTTCCTCGTCGGTCTGCTCGTCCTGGTACTGCCGTGATGTCCGCGCAGACGTTCTTTATCGGCTTTTTCGGACTCGCCGCGGTGTGGTTCGGGGTTGTCGTCTTCCGTACCCATTCGATGGTGCGCTCTGCCCTGGCGCTGCTGTTCTCGCAGACCGCCCTCGGCGCCCTGTTTCTGAGTATGCAGGCGGAATTCCTCGGCGTCTTGCAGATCATGATGATGGCCACTGAAATGAGCATCATGGCCATTTTCATGGTGATGTTCATGATGGACCCGGGCGGACTCGGCGAGATGGACATGACTCACCAGAAACGTCTGTCGCTGGCGGCCGGATTCGTCGCCTTCGCGGCGGCCGTGGCGGCCGCAGTGTTCGTCGACTGGGGGCCTGTGGCGGGCGTTGCACCGGATGCCGCTCAACAGACTCATGACCTGGGCATTGAGCTGCTGGGTCGGTCGATGCTGATTTTCGAAACCGCCGGCGTCACCATACTCACCGCCATGATTGCCGCCACGGCGGTCGCGATGCCAGCCGTAAAAAGGATCGGAAATAAATGAACGTTGAGCTGCTCCTCGCGCTCGTTACCGGCGCCGCGCTGTTCGGCGTCGGCATCTATGGCGCGCTGTCGCAGACCAACCTGGTAATGATCATGATGGGCGTGGAACTGATTCTGGCCGCGGCCATGGTGAACCTGGTGGCGTTCTGGCGCTACCTGCACCCGGATGCGGCCGCCGCGCAGATGTTCGTGTTGATCGTGATGACCGTTATGGCGATAGAGATGGCGGTGGGTTTCGGTGTGGCCATCGCCCGCTTCCGCGCCAGGGGCTCCGTGGAAATGGAAGAAGCCGCCGAGTTGAAAGGATGAGCCTCATCGCATCGGCCATTCTCGCGCCGCTCTCCGCGGCGCCGCTGATCCTGTTGCTGCGACGTCTACCCGCCGCGCTGGCGCTGCTGGGCGCCGGTGTCGGCCTGCTCGCCAGCCTGGGGCTGTTGGTCGATGCCTCTCACGGTATTGGCGACGCATTGATATTACCCGGCTTGCCGGACTTGCCGCTGCGCCTGGTCGCCACACCGCTGACCGCGCTGCTTTCAAGCCTGGTCGCCGTGATCAGCAGCCTGGTGCTGGTCTATGCAACCGGCTATATGAAACAGGACAGCGAAAAGCCGCGCTTCTTCGCCATCATGCTGTTTTTCGTCTCGGCGATGCAGACCTTGGTGCTCGCCGGCGACTGGATATTGCTGCTCGCGGCCTGGGAGCTCATCGGCCTCGCCAGTTACCTGTTGATCGGCTTCTGGTACCGGCGGCCGGGCGTCCGATCAGCGGCCACCCGCGCCTTCCTGGTGACGCGCAGTGCCGACCTCGGTCTTTATATCGCGGTGTTCATTCTTATTGCCGGCGCCGGCAGCAGCGATATTGCGACCACGCTCGACACCGGCGGCCGCGCGGCCGTCGCCGCCGGACTGCTGTTGCTGATCGCGGCCATGGGCAAGTCGGCGCAAACGCCGCTGCACGACTGGCTGCAACGCGCCATGGCCGGCCCCACACCGGTCTCGGCGCTGCTGCACTCGGCCACCCTGGTGGCGGCCGGTGCAATTCTGCTGATCCGCACGGCGCCAATGCTGCCGCCTGAAGTGCTGCTGGCAATCGGTATCGTCGGTGGCATCACCAGCGTGGTCACCGGTCTCATCGCGCTGGGCGAACCCGACCTGAAACGCCTGCTCGCTGCCTCAACCTCCAGCCAGTACGGCCTGATGCTGGTGGCGGTAGGCGCCGGCGTACCGCTGGCGGCCCTGCTGCACCTGATCGCGCACGCGGCCATCAAGAGCTCCCTTTTTCTTGGCGCTGGTGTGTTCCAGCACAGCCGCGACAGCACTGCGCTGACCGAGCTGGCGGGCGCCGGGCGTGACCGGCCGCGCATATTTGCCGGTTTTGCGCTGGCGGCGCTGGCGCTGGCCGGCATCCCGCCCCTGAGCGGCTTCTATTCCAAGGACGCCGTCATCGCCGCCGCCCTGGCCTCAACCAAGGCACCGATACTGGCATCGCTCGCGCTGGCCGGCACCCTGCTGACCGGCGCCTACATGGCCCGGACATTGCGTGTCCTGTGGCGGGGCAGCGGCAAGCGCCGCGACATCGCAGGACTGGGCTGGATGGGCGCGGGGCTGGCCGGGCTGGTCATCCTGGCTATTTTCCTAGGGGCCGCATTCCCGGCCGTCGAGCGATTGCTGAGCGTCCGGCTACCCGAAAACACCCTCGCGCAGGTGCTCGGACTGAGCGCGGCGCTGGGCGGCCTGGCGCTGGGCTGGTTGATCCCGGCGCGGCGCCTGCTGGGGCCACTGTTGCCCTGGGCGCAGCAGGGTTTCGCCCTCGCCGGTGGTTTGGATACCTGGATGGTGCGTCCCGCGCTCGCCGTCGCCCGCGGCTGCGAACAACTGGAACGCCAGCTGTACGCGGGCGTGCTTGCCGTGGGGCGGCTTGGTCTCGGCATCGGGCAGGCCGTGCGCCGTAGCGATGATCGAGTGATTGATGGATTGATATTTTCACTGGCGCGCGCAACCGTCAATCTCGGCCATCGCGCCCGCACCCTGCAGAGCGGCCTGATCCATCGCGAACTCGCCGTCACTGCGGTGGGAACTGTACTGATTTTTGTCCCCCTGTTTATCGCTTTGCTGATTTTTTGAAAGGAAGCGCCCGAGTGCCGTCCCTCGTGTCCATCACCCTGTTTCTGCCGCTCCTCGGGGCGCTGCTGGTCATGGCGTTGCGCAAGGCGCCGGCGCAGGTCGTGCACAGCATCGGCATCGTCGTCAGCGGGTTGACACTCACGGGCGCCGTGTTGATGTGGTCACGGGGCGTAAACGAAACAGGGTTTGCCCAGCTTGAACAGTTTGACTGGATGCCGGCGATCGGCGCGGCCTACCGCGTGGGCGTGGACGGCATCAGTCTGCCGCTGGTACTGCTGAGCGCTTTGCTGTTTTTCGTAACCTTCATCTATTCCGCCAAGGTGCGGGAGCGTTCCCACGCCTACGTAGTTTTGCTGCTGCTGCTGGAAACCGCTGCCATCGGAACCTTCACCGCGCTGGATGCGATCCTGTTCTACGTGTTCTTCGAAGTGTCGCTGGTCTCCATGTACTTCATGATTGCCGGCTGGGGGCACGAAGACCGGCAGCGGGCGGCACTGATGTTCTTCCTCTATACCCTGCTGGGCAGTCTGCCGCTGTTGCTCGCCATCCTCGGGCTGTATCTGGGCAGCGATCCGCATACCTTCGACATGCGCGTCTGGATCGACAAGCCACCGTTGACCGGCACCGCGGCCATGCCGGCGCTGGTGGCGATGCTGTTTACTTTTGCGGTCAAGACGCCGGTGTTCCCGTTCCATACCTGGCTGCCGGCCGCGCATGTGCAGGCCCCCGCCGCCGGCAGTGTCATCCTCGCCGGCGTGATGCTGAAGTTCGGCACCTATGGCTTGATACGTTTTGCCTTGCAGATGACACCCGGCGCCTTTCGCGATGCGGGCATCGCGATCCTTGTGTTGGGCGTGGTCAGCGCGCTCTACGGTGCCTTCGCCGCCCTGGCACAAAGCGACCTCAAGCGCCTGATCGCCTACACCTCGGTCAATCACATGGGCTATATCATCGTCGGCGTCGCGATCGCCGCACTGGCGCTAGACCCTGCGATACGCGCCACCGCACTGGACGGCTCGGTGCTCCAAATGGTCAGTCACGGTCTGGTCACCGGCGCCCTGTTCTTTCTCGTCGGCATGTTGCAGGACCGCGCCCGCACGCGGGAAATGGATCGGTTCGGCGGCCTGCTGAAAGTGACGCCGCTACTCGGCTGGTCCTTCGTGCTGGCCGCCTTCGCCTCGCTCGGACTGCCGGGGCTCGCGCACTTTCCGGCCGAATTCCAGATTTTCCTGGCAACACTGCGGGTCGAACCGGTGGCCGACGTCGTCATCCTGGGCATTGTGATCACCGCCGGCCTGTACCTGAAAGCCATCAGCCGGGTCTTTCTCGGCGAACCTCGGGAGCAATGGGCCGGCATGGCGGATCTGAATGTGCGCGAAGTGCTCGCGCTGGGCCCGCTGCTGATACTGATCATCGCGCTGGGCATCGCACCGGCCTGGGTACTCGATATCATTCACCAGACCACGGCGGCGTTGCGGTTCTGATGGCGCGTGATCTCGCCTTCCTGATCCCCGAGATCATGGTACTGCTAACCGCCATTCTTGCCCTGGCGGCCGAGATGCTGCGCCTGCCTCGCACTGCGCTGATGGTCACGCTTGCCGGCCTGCTGCTCGCGACCGGCCTGAGCATGCCGCTGCTGGGGGCGCACACCAGCGTGTTCAGCGGCACCTTCCGCATCGATACGCTGAGTATCTGGGCCAAACTCATCTTGCTGCCGGCGACGCTGCTGTCCGTTTTGCTGGCACGCGCCGAACTCGGCGGCAGCGACCGGGAAGGCACCGTCTATAGCCTGCTCTGCCTGGTCACCCTGGGAGCCCTGTTGCTGGCCGGTGCCGGCGACACCATGCTCCTGGTGCTGGGTGTCCTGTTGTCCGGTCTGGGTTCCTTTGCCCTGGTCGCCTATCCGCGCAACGATAGCGCCACCGAAGCCGCCATGAAGTTTTTCGTGTTTGCCTCGGTCACCGGCGGCGTGATGATCTTCGGTCTCAGCTACTGGTTCGGCGGTACCGGCTCGACGCTGCTCAGCGATCTGGCCCGCCTCGACACCGCGCCCGTGGTCGCCGCCGTTGGTCTGGTCGCCGTCATCGTCGGACTGGGTTACAAGGCCTCACTGGTGCCGTTTCATTTCTGGGCACCGGATGCCTACGAAGGCGCGCCCGTGTCGATCGCCGCCTACCTGTCGGTGGCACCCAAGATCGGCGCAATACTTGCCCTGGCACAGGTGGTACGTGATTTACCCGTCGCCACGGGCTGGCCGATGGTCGTTGCCCTGATCGCCGTGCTGACCATGACCTACGGCTATCTGGCCGCACTGGCGCAGGACAACGTTGTCCGGCTGCTGGCCTATTCATCGATCGCCCAGGCCGGCTATTTTCTCCTCGGCATTGTCGCCGTGGGTGCGAGCCCGCTTGCGTTCGAGTCCATGATTGTCTTTGCCGCGGCCTACGCCGCCATGAATCTGGGAGCATTCGCCGTTGTCATGTGTACCGGTCGAACCCTCGCTGCGTTGTCCGGCATCGGGCGCAGTCATCCCGTCATGGGAGTAGCGATGGTGGTGTTTCTGCTTTCCCTGGTGGGCATCCCGCCACTCGCCGGTTTCGTGGGCAAGTTCCTGTTGTTTGGTGCGTCGATTGATGCCGGGTTCATTTGGCTGACCGTGATAGCCATCATCAACAGCGTGCTGTCACTGGCGGTCTACCTGCGCGTCGTCGTACCGATGTATCAGCGGCGCGACGATGCGCGAGTAAAGGACCTTGCACCGATGCCGCTGGTCAAGCTGGTGTGGGTCAATGCCTTCGTCTTCACGCTGGGCGTCGGGCTGGCGGCCCAGGTCCTGCTCGGACAGCTCGACCGGCCATTGCAATGACGCCGGAGCGGTATGTTGTTGTCTGCAACCACGCAAGCGCGCGGACCAAAGCCGGAGGCTGTCTCACTCTGGCGGTGCCGGACCCATGTTCCGCTTGAATGATGAGACGATGAACGGTTCAGCGGTCGAAAAGAAACCCGGCCTGCACGGGCGGGACCCGACATGAGCCCGGATTCCTGCGCTGGCGCCGCATGCCGCCGCCGCATTGCTTCCACCGGCAGCGCCACGGGGTCGTCGCGCAGCCCGGCGGACATGGAGCTGTTCACCGAAGGCGACGCGCTCTACGCGGCCATGCTCGACTCCATCCGCGGCGCGCGCCGCGCCGTGCGCCTGGAAAGCTACCTCTTTGCCGCCGACGAGATCGGCTGGGAGTTCGCGTACGCGCTGGTCGAGCGCGCGCGGGCGGGGGTGCGGGTCCGCCTTCACCTCGACGCGGTGGGTGCGTTCGGCGAATCGTCGCTCGCGCTCGCGCGGATCCTGCGCGAACAGGGCGCGCAGGTGAAATGGTTCCACCGCTGGAGCTGGCGCCGGCCGCTGCGCTACAACCGGCGCAACCACCGCAAGCTGCTGGTGGTCGACGACCGGGTGGCCTATATCGGCGGATTCAACATCCACCGCGAGAGCTCGCGCCGCGTTGTCGGCGACGCGCGCTGGCGCGACACCCATGCGGCCGTCTCCGGGGAGCTGGTGCGCGACGCCGCGAAGCTTTTCGACGCCTTCTGGCGCGGTCACCGGCGCTGGACGCCTGCGCAGCGCGGCGGCGGCGCGAGCCTGGTTTCGAACCATACCCGCGTCTGCCGCCACCGCATCCGCTGCCTCTACTCGGAAGCCTTCGCCGGGGCGCGCGAGCGGATCTACCTGAGCACGCCCTATTTCGTCCCGGACCTGCTGATGCAGCAGCGCCTCATGAAGGCCGCGCGCCGCGGCGTGGACGTGCGGCTGCTGGTGCCCTCGCGCAGCGACGTGCCGCTCACGCGCTGGGCCGCGCACGCGTTCTACGCCGCGCTGATCGCGGCCGGGGTGCGCGTGTACGAGTACCTGCCGCGCATGCTGCACGCCAAGACCGTCGCCATCGACGGGCGCTGGGCGGCGCTCGGCACCGCTAACTTCGACTACCGCAGCTTCTACCTGAATTACGAGCTGGTGCTCGCCGCGGCGGACGCGCGCGTTTGCGGGCTGCTCGAGCGGCAGTTCCTCGACGACCTGACGGAGTCGCTGCCGGTCTCGGCCGGACGCTGGGCCCGGCGCCGCTGGCAGCAGCGCGTGCTGGAGGGCGTCGGCTGGGCCATGCGGCGCTGGCTCTAACCAGGGAAATTCGCGCGCGCAAATCGGGGCGCGCCGGGCGCTTGACTTTGCCACCATGGTAAGGCGCAACGTGTCCTTGCTTCACCACGACTAACAGGAGGTCCAAACCATGAAAGTCACCGATCCCGCGTGCGGCATGAGCATCGAGTCCGAGAAGGCCGCGGCAACGGAAACCTACCAGGGACAAAACTACTATTTCTGCTCCCCGGGCTGCCGCGACACGTTCAAGAAGGACCCCGCGAAATTCGCGGCCAAGGCCGCAAAATCCGGCACAGAAGCCGGACATGGCGGGCACCAGCATCACGGGTAGGCCGGCGCCGCCGGGTGCACGCGCCCGGCGGCTTGGTATCCCGTTACGCCAGGCCGAGGCAAGCGGCGGAGAAACTCGCCCGTGCGCGATCCGCAGACAATCGAGCTGAACGTCGATCCGGACGGGGCCCTGGTCACGCTGCAAGCGGGCAGCTGGTTCGTGTGCTTCGTGCCCGGACTGGACAGGCAGTGGTGGCATCCGTTCGTCAACAAGCGCCACAAGCACGTCTTCGCCATGCGGCCGGCGGGTCCGGACGAGTGGACCCTGTTCGAGCCCTGGTGGCACCGCCTGCTGACGGCGACGATCACCTCGCAGCAGGCGAAGAAGTTCCTGCTCTGGGGCGCGCGCGGCGACGTGCTGCTGGTGCGCGAGGCCATCCCCGGGCGCGGCAGCCAGATACGCGGCTGGATGAACTGCGCCGCGCTTGCCGCCTATCTGCTCGGGCGCCCGTACTGGGTGTGGTCGCCGCACGGGCTGTACGAGCTGCTGCTGCGCGAGCCGAATGTCTGCCGGGTGGACGTTTCGGCGCTGCTCGAGTTCGATGCCGCCAAGCTCGCCGCGGGATCGCGCGTCATCGCGGCTTGCGACCAATGCATTCCGGGGGCGCATCGACCGCCCGGGGTGGCGAAGCCGTTCTGCATGCATTGCGGGCGAGATCTTGCCGAAACCTCCGACGTGCCCTTGACCTTAGAGCGACGCAAAGCTTTATAAGCAGCCATGTTCGAAGCCGTGCTGTTCTACATCTTCGCCACCGTCCTGGTGGTGTCGGCCGTGGCGATCATCACGGTGCGCAACCCGGTGCACGCGGTGCTGTGCATGGTGCTGTGCTTTTTCACCACGGCGGGCCTGTGGCTGCTGCTGCGCGCCGAGTTTCTCGCCATCGCGCTGGTGCTGGTGTACGTCGGCGCGGTGATGGTGCTGTTCCTGTTCGTGGTGATGATGCTCGACGTCAACGTCGAGCAGCTGCGCGCGGGCATCTGGAAGAACCTGCCGCTCGCGCTGGTGGTGGGCGGGATCATGATCTTCGAGATGGTCGCCCTGCTCGCGCGGCAGGTCTTTGGCGGCCTCGCGCCGCGCGAGGCCGGGCCGGGCTACAGCAACACGAAGGAGCTGGGCATGCTGCTGTACACCGACTATGCGTACCCGCTCGAGGTCGCGGCCGTGATTCTTCTCGTGGCGATCATCGCGGCGATCGCGCTGACCCTGCGCCGGCGCAAGGACACGCGCCGCCCCGCCCCCGCCGAACAGATCCGCGCCCGGCGCGAGGAGCGCGTGCGGCTCGTTGCGATGCCGGCGGAGAAGGACGAGTGACGGTGCGCCCCTCGCGCGACGGCGGCCCGTCGTGAAGCTTGGTCCCGGCTGGCAGGACTGGGTGAACGTGGGCCTCGGGAGCTGGCTTCTCGTCTCGCCGCTTACCGACATCAGCGCCTCGCACACCGGGGCGGCGGCGTGGAGCGCCTATCTTGGCGGCGGTCTGGTGGTCGTCGTCGCGCTGGCCGCGACCGGTCGCCCGCAGCTGTGGAAAGAATGGCTCAACGCAGCCGCGGGGCTGTGGCTCGTCATGGCACCGCACCTGATCGGGTTCGAGGACCAGCTTGGTCAGATGCAGAACCACACCATCGTCGGACTGGCGGTGGCGGTGTTCGCCATTTGGGCGGTCCTGCGCCGGCCGGCGCCGAAAGGAGGATGACATGAAGCGCGGCATCGATCTGGTGGCCCTGGGCCACACGGCAAGCCTCTTTCTCGCCTTCACCTTTACCGCCTGCGTGGCGTTCGACGTCGCTTTCCCGCAATGGGCGATGTTCGGCGCCTGGCAGAAGCTGGTGCCCGGCTTCGCGGGGCTCGACTGGAAGAGCTACATCGTCGGCCTCGCCGAGACCTACGCCTACGGCTGGTACTTCGCGCTGGTGTGGGCACCGCTGTACAACTTTTTCGCTTCGCGCAGGCAGGACTGACATGCAGGCCAAGGACGTGATGACTTCGCCCGCGGTCACGGTCGCGCCGGAGACGCCGGTCGAGGAGATCGCGAAGCTGCTGCTCACGCGCGGCATCAGCGCGGTTCCGGTACTGGACGCCGGCGGCCGGCTCGCGGGAATCGTAAGCGAAGGCGACCTGGTGCGGCGGCCCGAGTCGGGGACCGAGCGCCGGCCCGCGTGGTGGCTTCGCCTGCTCGGCGACGGCGACGAGCAGGCGCGCGACTACGTTAAGTCGCACGGCCGGCGGGCCGCCGACGTGATGACGCGCGAGGTCGTCTCGGTAGACGAGCATGCGACCCTGGCATCGATCGCGACGCTGCTGGAGAAGCATCGCATCAAACGCGTTCCGGTGCTGCGCGAGGGCAGGGTGATCGGAATCGTGAGCCGCGCGAACCTGCTGCAAGGGCTCGCCGCGCACCCGCCCGCCGCGCCGGCGGTGCTCGACGACGAGGCGTTGCGGGCGCGCGTGTTCGACGAGATCAGACGCGCGGGCGTCGACACGGCTTTCGTCAACGTGGTGGTGTACGGCGGGAGGGTGCAGCTGTGGGGCGGCGTGCGCTCGCCCGAGCAGCACGCCGCGGCGAGGCTCGCCGCGCAGACGCTCGCCGGCGCGCGCGTGGTCGAGGACCACCTCGGAGTATTTTCGCCGATGGTGCAGGCGACGATGTGGGCGGAATAGCAAATCGAGCGGCGTACCGGCGTCCGTGGCGTGTGCTTCGTGCCTGGTTCCTGGCCGCGCTCGCGCTCAATCTGTTCTGGGAAATCGTGCAGCTGCCGCTTTATACGATCGCATCGAGCGAGCCTGCGCAGCGCATCATCTTCGCGGTCGTTCACTGCACCGCCGGTGACCTGGTCATTTCGATCGCCGCGTACTTCCTCGCGGCGTTCGCTGTCCATGCGCTGGACTGGCCGTTGGTGCGCGCATGGACGGGAGGCGCGCTCGCCACCGCGGCGGGGCTCGCCTACGTCGTTTACAGCGAGTGGTATAACGTGTATCAAGCCGGCAACTGGGCATACACATCCGCCATGCCGACCGTGTTCGGCATCGGGGTCTCGCCACTCCTGCAATGGGCCGTAATTCCCGCCCTTACGATGCTCGCCGTGCGCAAGTCGGCGCGGGCGAGCCGGGCGCCACGAGCGCCGGCCCCATGAAGGTGAGCGAGCTGGCGAAGGCGGCGGGGGTATCGCCCCACGCTGTGCGCTACTACGCGCAGAGGGGTCTGCTCAGGCCGCAGCGGCGCCCCGGAAATCGATACCGGGCGTTCGAGATGGCGGACGTGCGGCGCTTGGAGTTCATCCGCAGCGCGCAGCGGCTGGGGTTTTCGCTCAAGGAGATCGGCACGATCCTCTACATGAGCCGGCAGGGCAAGACGCCGTGCCCGATGGTGCGAGGCATCCTGCAGCAGCGCATCCCCGACGCCGCACGCGATCTGAAAGCGGTGGCTAATCTGCTGCGCCGCATGAAAGCCGCCGCGCGGATCTGGCGCAGCATGCCGGACGGGGTCCCCGACGGCGATTCGATCTGCCGCCTGATCGAGGCGGCGGAGGAACGGCTCGGCTGAGGCCGTGTGTGCAGGCCTCAGCCGGCTGGAAAAAATCGCCCGAACCTTTCCCGTCATCCCCCGGCGCCTTGCCAAGTTCGCGCGAACTGATCTAGATCAATATCTGCGGCCGGCGCGATGAGAACATGTCCCAATGGTCGCCCCAAACCTCATTCGGCCGAGAGTAACCGCGCACAGCGCGCGCAGGGGCGGGGCGGTGTCGACCCTGCTGGCGATCGTGGCAGTATTGGGTCTCACGCTTCGCCCGGCCTGCGACGTTCTCGCGGCTGTGGAGGCGGGAACCGGAACGCAAACAGCGGTCGTTTATGTCGCCAATTCTACGGCTGCCGACGACGCGCATGGCCAAGGCTATGGCCACGACGACGACGATGGGCCATGCTGCTCAACCGTCGCGGATGGGTCGCTCATCGTACGTCTCGATGCGGCGGCAGTCGCAGGCGCCGGTGCGCAACCTGTAATCGCTCGCTTTCCGGCATGGCGCATTCCAAGTCCTGTCCTTGGCAAGCCGTCGCCGGTCGCAGGTCCCTCAGCGCTCCTTCCCTTAGCGTTTCACGCTCGTTCGGCGCCTCTGCGCCGTTGATCCCTTGATCGTTCGCCGTCTGTCCGGGTGCGCCGCTGCGCGCCCGGCGCAGGCGATTCGTGGCACGCGTACGAAATCACCAGGACAAGGGATGACGATATGTTGGTTACAGACATTGCGAAACGGGCGAGCGTAAGCGCCCACACGATCCGCTACTACGAACGCATCGGTCTGCTGGACGCGACCCGCGACGCGGGCAACCGCTACCGGATCTTCGGCGTCGCCGCGGTCGAACGGCTGCGCTTCGTGCAGCAGGCCAAGCGGCTCGGATTTTCGCTCGCCGAGATCCGCACCGTTCTCGACGCCTGCGACGCGGGCGAATCGGCGTGCCCGCTGGTGCGCGAGATCGTGCGGACCCGGATCGTCGAGAACGCCGCGCACATCCGCGAGCTCGAGCGCCTGCAACGCCGGCTCGAACACGCTCTGCGGCAATGGGCCCGGATGCCGGACGGCGCGCCGGATGCTGACGCCATATGCCATCTGATCGAATCGCTCGGGATGGACGATGCTTGACCTTGGAGCGGCACAAAGGTTGCCTGATCTGCGCTGGGACACGAAAGTGAAACGCGCGAAGGAGCGGCGATGAACGCCTCGCAGGAACCTGCGCATGCAAACGCACACCACCACCGCCTACGGCCTGTGGACGCTGGTGATCATCAACTCGCTGGTGTTCCTGATTTTCGCGTTCAGCTTCACCCGGCCGCGGACCCGGCGCGACTGGCGCTCGTTCGGGGTGTTCGCGGCGTTCATCGTCGCCCTGTTCACCGAGATGTACGGGTTTCCGCTGACCCTCTATCTGCTCGCGGGATGGCTGCAGACCCGCAATCCGGGCCTCGACCTGCTGTCGCACGACGCCGGGCACCTGTGGCAGACGGTCTTCGGCTGGAAGGGCGACCCGCACGCCGATTCGCTGCACATCGCGAGCAATCTGCTCATCCTCGCGGGCTTTATCCTGCTTGCTGCGGCGTGGTGGCTGCTTTACCGGGCCCGGCGTGCCGGGCGGCTGGCGACTCGGGGCCTGTACGCCCTCGTGCGCCATCCCCAGTACGACGGCTTCGTGCTGATCCTGGTCGGCTTCCTGCTGCAGTGGCCGACGATCCTCACGCTGCTGATGTTTCCGGTCCTCGTCGCCATGTACGCGCGCCTCGCGCGGCTGGAGGAGCGCGAAATGCTCGCCACGTTCGGGGAAGCGTACCGCCGCTACGCCGACGCGACGCCGCGCTTCCTGCCCGGGCTGAAACCGGCGCCTTGATGAGCGGCGAACCGGGCCGCACGATTTATTTTGTCAAAGCTGATAGGGGGAAGTGCCATGCTTAGCGCAAGTCGAAATCGAGCTTCAAAGCTGTTCAACCTGGCGCTGTGGATCGGCGTCGCCGCGCTGGGATTGTCCTCGGCGCCGGCCTCCGCGATCCCGAGCTTCGCGCGCCAGACCGGGGCGTCCTGCTCCTCGTGCCATACGGTGTTTCCGGCCCTGACCGCGTTCGGCCGCCAGTTCAAGCTGCGCGGCTATACCCTCGGCTCGGGGAACGACGACAAGGCGTTCCCCTACAACCTGCCGCTGGCGATGGGGGTCCAGGTCGCGAACACCTCGATCAAGGACCCGAACAAGGGCGCGGACAAGGAAGCGGATTTCCCGCGCGCGGACAAGGTGATCGTGCAGCAGGTCGCCCTGTACTACGGCGGCAAAGTCGCCGGTAACGTAGGGGCGTTCGCGCAGTACAACTGGGACGGCATCGAGCGGAGCTGGGGCGCCGAAATGGTCGACATCCGCTACGCCGACAGCACGACCACCAAGGGCAAGGAGTTGCTATACGGCGTGTCGGTGAGCAACTCGCCCTCGGTGCAGGATGTCTGGAACACGAGCCCGATGTGGACGTTCCCGCACCTGGGCAACGCGGGCATCATGCCAATGGTCACCTCCCTCATGGACATGACGCTGGCCAACCAGGTGGGCGGAATCGGCGCGTACGGCTTCTACGACAGCCAGTACTACGGCGAAGTCGGCTTCTTCCATAACGGCAAGAAGGGGATCTTCCGGCCGCTGAACTGGGGCAAGGACTTGACCACCGCGGTCGAGGGCAACGCGCCGCACCTGCGCCTGGCTTGGGAAAAGAACTGGGATGCCAACAGCCTCGAGATCGGGATGCACGCGCTGCGCGCGAACATCTACCCGGACCCGGCAAACCTGAGCGGCCCCACGGATCGTTTCACCGACTTGGCAATCGACGGCCAGTACCAGCATGACGGCGGCGCGCACATGTACTCGGTGCACGCCTTTTACAGCCGCGAGAAGCGCGACTGGCTGGCGAGCCTTCCCATGGGGATGGCCTCGAACGCCTCGGACAACCTCGACACCTTCAAGCTGAGCGCGCACTACTGGTACCAGCGCAAGATCGGGGGCGGAATCGGAATCTTCGATTACCGCGGCGACAGCGACATGCTGAAGTACGGCATGGGCGGGACGGCGAGCGCGATGGGCAACGCCAGCGGCAGCCCCGATACGCGCGGCTGGATCGCGGAAGCCGACTGGCTGCCGCTGAAGAACGAGCAGAACCTGAAGATCGGGCTGCGCTACACGGCTTACACCAAGTTCAACGGCGCGAGCGACAACTACAACGGCTTCGGGCGCAACGCCTCCGACAACAACTCGGTGTTCGCTTACCTCTGGATGCTGTACTGACCCAAGGGAGTTGCCGCGATGATGCGCATGAGAGCGATACCTACGGCCCTCGCGATCGGACTCGCCGCCGCTGCCGTGACGGCGGCGGCCGATCCGGGTCAGGATGTCTTCCAGAAGAACTGCGTCGCTTGCCACGGCGCGAACGGCAAGGGCATCCTCCCGGGCATTCCGGATCTGACCAGAAAGGGCGGCGTGCTCGCGAAGCCGGACGACGTGCTGCTCAAGCATGTCACCGACGGCTTCAAGAGCCCGGGCTCGCCCATGCCGATGCCGCCCAAGGGCGGCAACCCCTCGCTGACCGAGGCGCAGCTGCGGGCCGCGCTGCAGTACGCGAAGCGCGAGTTCGGCAAGTGACGCGCCGGCGCGGATTGCGCACGAGCTGAAAGGGGGAGCGGTCATGGAGCTTCACATTCGGGCGGGCTCCTCGCTGTCCGCGCTTCCTGCCCCCGCCAAGGTGCTCTTTACCTGTTTTCTCATCACCATCGGTCTCGGCTACCTGGCGGCGATCTACTACCTGTTCACGATCGACGTCGATCCGCATGAGAAGATGGGCATGTCGGTGGTCAACGGCATCGAGATGAAATACCACGGCGAGCGGGGCAACACGCGCCTCGAGGCGGCGCTGCGAGGCGTCATGGCCGGCCGCATCAGTCCCGAAGACCGGGCGAAAGTCATCGACTGGCTGCGCAACGGCGCGGCCAAGGAGGGTTTCGCCGCCGTCGGCCCGATCTTCGACAAGGACTGCACGGTCTGTCACAGCGCCAAGTCCGGATTGCCGATCCCGCCGCTGACCGGCTTCGAAGAGGTCAGCAAGGTCGCCAGGGTGGACACCGGGCCGAGTCTCAGCGACCTCGCGCGGGTGTCGCACATCCACCTGTTCGGCATCAGCCTGATCTTCGCGCTCACCGGCGCAATCTTCGCGCTGAGCCGCGTGCCGCGGAATTGGAAGACGCTCATCATCGCCCTGCCGTACCTTTCCATCTGGGCGGACATCGGCTCGTGGTGGATCACGAAGTATCAGCCGCTATTCGCCTACATCGTACTGAGCGGCGGGGGCCTCATGGGCGTCTCGCTCGCCGCGCAGCTGCTTATCCCGCTGTGGCAGATGTGGCTCGGGCCGCGCGATCAGACGGCGCCGGCCGGTTAGACGAGGCAGTGATGAACCACAAATCGAACACGCGGGCCGTCCTCATCGCCGTACTTGTCTTGATGGCGCCGCTCGCGCTGTCGCAGGCGCAGGCCGGCACCCGCAGCGGCAAGCAGGTGGTCGAGGCGGTGTGCGCCGCCTGCCACGCCAGCGGCGCGAACGGCGCGCCGCGGATCGGCGACGAGAAGGCTTGGGCACCGCGCGCGGCGCTGGGCCTCAGCAGCCTTACCCGGCACGCGATCCAGGGCATCCGGCAGATGCCGCCGCATGGCGGCAATCCCGGTGTCAGCGACTTCGAAATCGAGCTCGCGATCACCTACATGGTCAACCGGTCTGGCGGCGATTGGGCCGTTCCGGTCGACAAGGCGGCCCTGCCCGCGGAGCGCAGTGGCGAGCAGATCGTGCGCGCGCAGTGCGTCAAGTGCCACGGGACCGGCGTCGACGGCGCGCCGAAGATCGGCGACCGCTCGGCCTGGATCCCGCGCGCCAGGTACGGTCTCGATGCCCTGGTCCGCTCGGCGATCGAGGGGCACGGCGGCATGCCTTCGCGCGGCGGCATGGCCGATCTTACCGACCCGGAGCTTCGCGGTGCGATCGTTTACATGCTCGACCAGGGGGCCGCCCCGGCTGAAGCTCGAGCGGAACCGTCCGCGCCGGCCGCGGAATCCGGCTGGGATCACAAGATCGTGGAAGGAGTCGAGATCTACCTGGGCGTCATCTCGGCCGAAACGCTGCGTGCATTGCACCTGAAGCCGCACGAGGAGGCCAGGATGCACGGCGGCATTCCGCGCGGCAAGGGCTATTACCATCTGAACGTGTCGCTGTACGACAGCACGACCAAAGCCGCGATCGCGGACGCCGGGGTGAGGGCGACGGTTTCGGATCCGGTAACGGGCGGCGAAACGAAGAAGCTCGAGCCGATGGCGTTTCCGAACTCCGTGAGCTATGACAATTATTTCCGCATCGTCGGTCCGGGTCCCCACACGGTCACCGTGCGCATCAAGAGACCGGGCGCGTCCTTGCCGATAACCGCCCGCTTCGATCTTCAACGTTGACCACGCCAGCCGAATTCATGCGAGCGAACTGAAAAGGAGACGTGGACGAGTGACCGGACAACTTCCGGTTTTTATCATGAGCATGGCGCTACTGGCGGGATTCGTGGCGCCGCGTACCCCGTGAACTGGCGGCTGGTGGCCGGGGGCCTCAAGCACGGATTGATGACGGTGCGCGACAAGCGCGCGAAGCCCGCTGACCCGATGCGGCGCGCGCCCCTTCCTGCGGTGTTCAGCGCCAGGCGCCGGGCCTGGCGGCGCCGCCGGCGAGGCCGAGGATGTAGAGCCAGCCGAACAGGCGGTTGTGCATCAGGGATGCCCGGTGATACCACAGCGGCCAGCCGACGTAGCCCTTGGGCGGCGAGGCGGGGCGCGGCCGGCGCAGGAGCGCCACCGCCCGCCAGGCGCGCGGCAGCGCCACCACGATGATCGCGGCGAACGGCGTGAGCCGGCCGCTGGCGATCAGCGCGCCGGCCACGGCATAGATGAGGGCGACGGTCGCGATATTGAGCGCCCGCGCCGCGCGCTCGCCGAGCAGCACCGGCAGCGTGCGGATGCCATGGCGCGCGTCGAACTCGATCTGGTCGATGGCTTGCCGAGGAGAATCGACATCACGCCCAGGCCGTAGGGGATCGAGGCGTAGAGCGCGCCGGCCGAGACTTCACCCGCGATCATCGCGAATCCGCCGCCGGCCAGCCGCGCTCGGCGATGAACCAGGCGGTGATGCCGAGACCGATCGCCGCCAGGATCGCCAGGCTGATCAGCAGATCACGCGGCGCGAGCACGCCGCTCGCCAGAGGGTGAACGGTGTAGCGCATGCGCGGCGAATCGGGCGTGTCGTGGCCGCGCCTGTATCCGAAGTAATCGTTGCTGAGATTGCTGAGCATGTGCGCGGCGACGAA
>DAHVFK010000090.1 GCA_027317055.1 Betaproteobacteria bacterium
CTCGGCCGCGCTCTGATAGCGCTCCTCGAGCGACTTGGCGAGTATTTTGGCCAAGACGTAATCGAGCAGCTCGGGAACCTCCGGGTTGCGCACGCTCGGCGCGGGCGGAGCCAGGTTCACGATCTGGTACATGAGCGCGGTCACGTTCTCGCCGCCGAACGGGGCCGCACCCGCAAGCATTTCGTAGAGGATGATGCCGAGGGAGAAAATGTCGCCGCGCTGATCGGCGCGCTTGCCCAGGACGTGCTCGGGCGACATGTACTTCGGCGAACCGAGCATCATCCCGGTTTGCGTAAGGGATTCGGAGGCGCGCATTCGCGCAATGCCGAAGTCCGCGATCTTCACGCTGCCACCCGGGGTCACCATGATATTCGGCGGCTTGATGTCGCGGTGCACGATGCCGCGCTCGTGCGCGTAGGCGAGCCCTTCCGCGACCTGGGTTGCGATCGAAATCGCCTGCGCCACGGGGAGCGGGCGGCCGCCGGACAGAAGCGAACGCAGCTCGACGCCTTCGACGAACTCCATCGCCATGTAGGCAATATCGCCATTCTTGCCGACGTCGTAGATGGTGACGATGTTTGGATGGTTCAGCCCGCCGGCGGCGCGCGCCTCCTGGTAGAAGCGTGCTTCGTAGTTCTCGATGCCGTCCCGCTCGAGCGCCATGTTGATCGTCTTGATGGCGACCTGGCGCCCGAGAACCGGATCGGTGGCCTTGTAGACGACACCCATCGCGCCGCGCCCGAGCTCCGAAACGAGCTCGTAGCGGCCGATGGTTCTCGGTTCCATTTCGGGCGGCACGCTGCGGGAGGTCAGCGCCCCGCCTTGACCGCGCGGAACACCGGACCCCATATGGGGTGCCCCGCCTCGGCCGGCGAGAGCTGCAGCTGCGGATCGATATCGAGCGCCAGCTGGAACTCGGCGCGGCAGCCGCGCTCGTCACCCGAGGCGCAGGAGATGAACGCGAGGTACTTGTGCGCGCGCACCCGGTCGGAATTCCACAGCCCGAGCTCGAGCGCGGTGCGCAGGTTCTGGGCCGACATCGCGTACGCCCCGTCGTCATACTTCCGTATCCCCGCAGCGAGCGCCGGCTCGCCGTCGCGGTGGAAGGCGCGCGAAATCGAGGCTCGCAGGTCGCGAATCGGTGCCCACGAGCAGCCCGCGAGCGTCGCGACGAGCGCGAACACGATCACCATTCGAAACATTCGCGCAGCACCCTCCGTTCCCATCGTGCCTTTCATCGGAAGCGATGCTTTATTCTGACCGATTCGCCCGCCTTCAGTTCTACCTTCGCGACATGGCTCGGAAAGGTCGTGTTGCGGATCTCGACCGTGTGCGAGCCCAGTGGGACTTCGATCTGCCTCAGCGGCGGGCTCACGCCGCGCTCCTTGCCGTCGACGATCACCCGGCCCCAGGGGGCGATCGCGAGCCGAATCGTACCAAGCCGCGGCGCCGCCGCGGCGGGGGCTTTGCGCGCTTGCTGCGGCTCGGCGCGGGCGGGCCTGGGCGCCGGCACCGGTGCCGAATTCGCGATCGCGGGCGCTGTCAGCGCCCGCTCGGCTGGCAGGCTGGCGGAGGCTGTCTCGCGCTCGAGCTTGCCGCGCACGGTCAGGCCGACGGCGACCAGCGCGACGAACACGACGGACGCGGCCAGCAGCGCGGCGTGGTTGAGCCCGAGCGGCCCGGTGGTCGCTAGCCAGCTCACGCGGCTGCCGTTTTCGCGCAGGCGCGCGACGGTGTCGACCACCCGACGTCCGGCCGGTATGCCGGATCCGACCGAATAGACCTCGTGTGCACGAACGTGCTTGTCGGTTCGCGAGCCCTCGTGAAAGAAGAGCTTCTCGTAGTCGCGCGAAAGGCGCGATACCACTTCGTAGAAGGAGCGCGATACCAGCAACTGTCCGGGCCGCGCGAAACCCATGACGCGCTGCGCGACGTTGATCCCGTCGCCGATGATGTTCATTTGGCCGTTCAGGTCCTTCAGCAGCCGCACCGGCCCGAGATTGACACCCAGGCGCAACGGCAACGCGCCCGCCGAGTCGCGGATGGACATGGCGGAAAACAAGGCGTCTTCGGGGTCGCCGAGAAATGCGATCGCGGCGCCGTCGCCGGTGTCGAGGATGATCCTGTCCCGAACCGGAACCTGATCAAGCGCGTTCGCCAAGATGCCGTTGAACGACTGCTTGAGCTGCAGCTGCTCCGCTACCGGCTTCTTCGAGTATTCCGCGATGTCGAGGAACACGACGCTGCACACCAGCGTTCGACCCGAATTCTCCATTACAGGGCGTCGCCCGATTTGCGGCGCGGGGCCGCGACGGCCTTATTTTACGCGCATGCCGGGCAGCGCCCCCTCGTCGGGCGCGATGAGGAATATGCCCGGATCTGCGCCCGAGGCGGCCAGCACCATGCCCTCCGACACGCCGAAGCGCATCTTGCGCGGCGCAAGATTCGCGACCATCACCGTGTGGCGCCCCTTGAGGTTTTCGGGCGCATAGGCCGACTTGATGCCGGCGAACACGGTGCGCGTCCCGTCGCCGATGTCGAGCGTGAGCTTGACCAGCTTGTCCGCGCCTTCGACCTGCTGCGCGTCCACGATGCGCGCCACGCGCAGGTCGATCCTGTTGAAATCTTCGATTGAAATGGTTTCGTCCACTGCGCTCTCCTCGGCGGCGTGCTGCTGGTGTTCGGCATGGCGTTGCTGGGATTGCTGCGGCGCCGCGGGTTGCAGGCTTTCGCGGTTCGCCTCGACCAGCGCCGCGATCTGCTTGGTGTCGACGCGCGTGATCAGGTGCTGGTAGGGCTTGACGCGGGTGACGGGTCGCGCGAGATCGGCCCACGCAAACGGGTATTCCAGACCGAGAAGCTCGGCCGCTCGCGCCGCGGTTTGCGGAAGGACCGGCGCCAGATAGTAGGTCAGAACGCGAAACGCGTTTACGCAGTCGGAGCACAGGACGTGCAGCTCGCTCTTGCGGGCATCGTTCTTCGCCAGGTCCCACGGCTTGTCCTGGTCGATCTGTTGATTGATTAAGTCCGCCGCACGCATGACCTCGCGCAGCGCCTTTCCGTATTCCCGATTTTCGTACGCCTCGCGCACCGCTTCGTCGGCCGCATAGGCGATCATCGAGTACTTTCGCGTCTTGACGAGAGACTTAGGATCCACTGCGAGAACGATGCCGTCGAAGTGCTTGTTCAGGATCGAGGCGTAGCGGCTGATGATGTTCACGTACTTGCCGACCAGGTCGCTGTTCACCCGAGCGACGAAGTCGTCCAGGTTGAGATCGATGTCTTCCATCGTCGGGCCGAGCTTGGCAGCGTAGTAGTAGCGCAGCCACTCGGGGTTGAGGCCCAGCCGCAGGTAGCTCTCCGCGGTGATGAAGGTGCCGCGGCTCTTGGACATCTTCTCGCCGTTAACGGTGAGAAAGCCGTGGGCGAAGATCTTCGACGGGGTGCGGTAGCCGGCGTGCTCCAGCATCGCGGGCCAGAACAGCGCGTGGAAGTACAGGATGTCCTTGCCGATGAAATGCACCAGCTCGGTGTCGCCACCCGGACGCAGGAAGGCGTCCTGATCGATCGCGGCGCCCGCGGCTCGCCGCCGCACAGCGTAATTCGCAAAGCTGCCGAAATAGCCGACCGGCGCGTCGAGCCAGACGTAGAAGAACTTCGTCCCGCCGGTGCCGGGGATGGGGAAGCCGAAGTAGGGCGGATCGCGCGAGATGTCCCAATCGGTGAGCAGGTGCTCGCCCTGCTCGCCCAGCCACTCCTTCATCTTGTTGGCCGCTTCGGGCTGCAGCCGCTCGCCGCCCTGAGTGAAGCCGCGCAGGAACGCCTCGCATCGCGGGTCCGAGAGGCGGAAGAAATGGTGCTCGGAGGCACGCCGCTCGGGGCGGGCGCCCGAGACCACCGAATAGGGGTTCTTAAGGTCGATGGGCGAATAGGTGGTGCCGCACACCTCGCAGGAGTCGCCGTACTGGTCCTTGGCGCCGCACTTGGGGCATTCGCCCTTGATATAGCGGTCGGGCAAGAACATCGCCTTTACCGGGTCGTAGAACTGCTCGACCGAGCGCACCGTGATCAGGCCGCCGCCCTTCAGTTGCAGGTAGATGTCTTCGCAGAAGGCCCGATTTTCGGGCGAATCGGTCGAGTAGTAGTTGTCGAAACCGACCTGAAAGGCGTCGAAATCGCGCTTGTGCTCGTGCCAGACCCGCTCGATCAGCTGCTGCGGGCTGATCCCTTCGGCGTCGGCGCGCAGCATGATCGGCGTGCCGTGGGTGTCATCGGCGCAGACGTAGTGCACCTCGTGACCGCGCATCTTCTGGAACCGCACCCAGATGTCGGTCTGGATGTATTCGACCAGGTGGCCGAGGTGGATCGCGCCGTTGGCGTAGGGCAGGGCGGAAGTGACGAGGATCCTGCGGCGGGACATCGAAGAGGCCTGAAGCGGAGTGGGCGATTCTAGCAAAGCGACCAGGGTTTCTATGCCGCGGCAGCGCCGTTTTCGGTAAACTTGACTGCTTTTTCTCCGCCCCGGCCCGGTGCGGGGCGAGGAACCGGACATGACCATCAGCGAAGCCGAAGTCCAAGCAACTCTCAAGCAGCTCATCGACCCGAACACCGAAAAGGATTTCCTCGGCACCCGTTCCGCGCGCAACATCAAGATCAGCGGCGCCGACGTCTCGCTCGAGGTCGAGCTCGGCTACCCGGGCAAGAGTCAATTCGAGCCGATCCGACGGCAGATCATCGAAGCGCTGCGCAAGGCGGGTGCGGCCTCCGTGACGGTCAACGTGAGCTCGAAGGTGGTCGCGCACGCGGTGCAGAAGGGCGTCAAGTTGATTCCCGAGATCAAGAACATCATCGCCGTGGCCTCGGGCAAGGGCGGCGTTGGCAAGTCGACCACCGCGGTCAACTTGGCACTCGCGCTCGCGGCAGAGGGCGCTTCGGTTGGAATTCTCGATGCCGATATCTACGGCCCCTCGCAGCCGATGATGCTCGGCATCTCGGGGCGTCCCGAATCGAAGGACGGCAAGAGCCTCGAGCCGATGGAAGGCCACGGCCTTCAGGCCATCTCGATCGGCTTCCTGATCGATACCGACACGCCGATGGTGTGGCGCGGGCCGATGGTGACGCAGGCCCTCGAGCAACTGCTCAAGGACACCCGCTGGCGCGACCTCGACTATTTGGTGGTCGACTTGCCCCCGGGCACTGGCGACATCCAGCTCACGCTCGCCCAGAAGGTGCCCGTCACTGGCACCGTGATCGTCACCACGCCCCAGGACATCGCTCTGATCGACGCGCGCAAGGGCCTGAAGATGTTCGAGAAGGTCGGCATTCCGATCCTCGGCGTGGTCGAGAACATGTCGATCCATGTCTGCCCGAACTGCGGCCACGAGAGCCACATCTTCGGCTCCGGCGGGGCGAACAAGATGTGCGATGACTACGGCACCGAGCTCCTCGGCCAGCTGCCGCTGGATGCGGCCATTCGCGAGCAGGCGGATTCCGGCCGCCCGACCGTGGTGGCCGACCCGGACGGCCGGGTGGCGGAAATCTACCGCCGCATCGCGCGCCGCTGCGCGGTAAAAATTGCCGAGTCGCAACGCGACATGACCTCCAAGTTTCCCAATATCGTGGTGCAGAACACCTAGATGACGATCAAATCGGATACCTGGATACGACGCATGGCGCAGAGCTCGCGCATGATCGAGCCCTTCGAGCCGGGCCAAGTCAAGGAGCTCGGCGGACGCCGGATCGTGTCGTACGGAACCTCGAGCTACGGCTACGATATCCGCTGCTCGAACGAGTTCAAGATCTTCACCAACATCAACTCGACCATCGTCGACCCCAAGGCGTTCGACGAGAAGTCCTTCGTCGACTTCCGGGGCGACGTCTGCATCATCCCCCCCAATTCGTTCGCCCTCGCGCGCACGGTCGAATACTTCCGCATCCCGCGCAATGTGCTCACCATTTGTCTCGGCAAGTCGACTTACGCGCGCTGCGGCATCATCGTGAACGTCACCCCGCTCGAGCCGGAGTGGGAGGGGCATGTGACGCTCGAATTCTCCAACACCACGCCGCTGCCGGCCAAGATCTACGCCAACGAGGGCGTGGCGCAGGTGATCTTCATCGAGTCGGACGAAGTCTGCGAGACTTCGTACAAGGATCGCGGCGGCAAGTACCTCGGCCAACAGGGCGTGACGCTGCCGCGCATCTGATCCGCCTCGCCGGTACAGTCGAAGCACAATATGGCGCCGCGCGCCGCTCCCGCTTGCCGTATGTTGTGGTTTGGCGCCCGCGGCGGGGGCCCGAAGCGGACTGTGCGAGGTTGAAAAAAACGCGCCTAAGCCCTTGACTCAGCGAGGGTCACCCCTATAATCGGCGCAAGTTTACCAACCCCCGGCGAGGGCAAGGAGGTCATCATGACAGGCAGAAAGAGATACGCGCTGCGCTTTGACGTTTGCATTCTGGAAATTCCTGAGACTTAGTGAACCGGGAGACGTGAATGGGCGCTCGCCCCACTAGCATAGCTCGCAACAAGCAACCGACTCACCCGCAAGAACAGCTCTTCGACACGCACCCCGAAGTCAGCCTCGACTTCGACGCCGTGCGCCAGGCCGCCCGCAAGAAGTACGCGCGGCCGTTTCTGATCCTCGACACAGCCATCGTGCGCGAAAAGGCGCGGCGCTTCCATGCCGCCATGCCGCGTGTGCGGCCGCATTACGCGGTCAAGGCGAATCCGGACCCGCGCGTGCTCAAGGTCTTGATCGAGGAGGGCGCGGGCTTCGAGATCGCCTCGATCGCTGAACTCGATCTCCTCCTTTCGCTGGGGGTGCCTGCGGCCGAGGTGTTCTACTCCAATCCGGTCAAGTCGCGCGATTCGATCGCCTACGCCGCCGCCAAGGGCGTCGAATGGTTCGTGCTCGACAGCGTCGACGAGCTGAGACGGGTGCATGGGGTGAAGTCCGACGCGAAGCTGTACCTGCGGGTCGCGACGCCCAACATCGGCAGCGATTGGCCGCTCTCCGGCAAGTTCGGCGCCGGCGCGGCCGAAACCCGGGAGATCATCGCCACCGCAGCGAAGCTCGGCGCCGACCTCGCGGGGGTGACCTTCCATGTCGGCTCGCAATGCCGCAACCCGGAGAACTGGCGCGTCGGGATGGAGAAAGCGCGCGCGGTGTTCGACGCGATGGCGAAGGCGGGGCTCAAGCCGCGCCTGCTCGACATCGGCGGCGGGTTCCCGGTGCGCCACGTCAGGCCGATCCCGTCGATCGAGGTGATCGGCAACGTGGTCAACGAGGTGCTGAAGGCGTTTCCGCTCGAGGTGCAAGTGATCGCCGAGCCCGGGCGCTACCTCGTTTCCGACGCCGGCTATTTCGTCTGCCGCGTGCTTGGGACGGCGGCGCGCGCGAGCAAACGCTGGCTGCACCTCGATGCCGGCCTGTTCGGCGGCATCATCGAGACCACGGAGGGCCTCAAGTACCGTATCCGCACCGATCGTTCCGGCCCGGATGTGACGTGGAACGTTGCCGGCCCGACCTGCGACTCGGTGGACGTGATCCTGCGCGACGAGCCGCTTCCTTCGGATCTGCAGGAAGGCGATTTCTTCTACCTGCGCAATGCGGGGGCCTACACGACCGCGTACGCGAGCGAATTCAACGGCTTTCCCCTGCCCGAAGTGAGGATCTTCGAGTCCAAGCGCTGAGCGCGTCCGCCTTTTTCATTCAGTGGCTTGATATTCCAGGCCTTTATTCCGGTCGGGCGCGCTCGTAGCGCACGAAGTCGTAACGCAGGCCGTCGGCGGTGGAACGCGGGACCCGCTCGCTTTGGCGCCAAGCGCGGCGGTCGAAGTCCGGAAAACGGGCATCGCCCTCGTAGTCGCGCTGAATTTCGGTCAGCAGCAGAACGTCGGCATCGGCGAGTGCCGCGGCGTACAGCTCCCCGCCTCCGATCACGAATACGAGTGGCGAATCCGCGCACAGGGCGAGCGCGGCCTCGAGCGAGCACGCCACGCCCGTGCCGGGCGCCGCGAACTCCCGACTGCGGCTGACCACGATGTTTTCGCGTCCCGGCAGGGGCTTGCCGAGCGACTCCCAGGTACGGCGTCCCATGAGAACGGGGTGGCCGTAGGTGAGCGCCTTGAAATGCCGCAGGTCCTCCGGCAGGTGCCATGGCAGCTTGCCCAAGGCGCCGATGACCCCGTTCGAGGCGACAGCGGCGACCAGGTGCACGCGTGGGCGATCGTGTTCCTCAGCCTGCGTTTGTGACATTTGTCCTGTTTGCAACGGATTTTTGCAATAATTATAGGCACATGGGCGCCAATCCGTCCCCTGCGGCTACGGCGCTTCCGTATCCGCGCTCGTTCCTTGGGCTGCTACTCGCCGGCTTTACGCTGGTTGCGCTGCCGCTCGCGGGGGCGCTCGCCTATTCGGCATGGAACACGGAGCGGTTGGCGGAGCAAAGCCGCAACGCGGTCTTCAGCGCGGCACGGGCGGCCCGCGCCAGCCGGACGTTGGTCAATCGTGTGAGCTCAATTGAGCGCCTCGCGCAGCAGGTGACACTACTCGCCGACCCGGTGCTGATGGACGACTATGCGCGGGTACACCTCAGCTTCAAGCAGGTTTCCAGCGAGCTAAAGCACCTGCCGCTCGATTCGCGCCTCGTGATTGCGCTAGGTCGCACCATCGAGCTGGAACAGAACCTCTACACTAAGCTTTCCGCGCAGCCACGCCCAGTTGTCGATCCCAGCGAGATCAGTGCCGAAGCGAACAAGCTCGCGGACAACGCATACAAGATGCTGTCAATCAGCTACCTCGTCGCCGACCGCGAAGTCGACAATTTGCGTGCAAGCGCAGAAGGGGTGCAGCAACGCCTGATCGTCCTGGTTCTCTTCAGTACCGCGCTCGCGCTTTCCATCGCGCTCGCCCTCACAAGATTTATCATCCGCCCGATCGCTGAGCTGGACGCCTCGATACGTCAACTCGGCGGCGCAGATTTCACCCGACCGATTAGGGTGCGCGGACCAGAGGATCTTCGATACCTGGGCGAACAGCTTGACTGGCTGCGGCGCCGTCTCACTGAGCTGGAGGCGCAGAAGAACCGATTCCTTCGCAATTTGTCTCACGAGCTGAAGACTCCGCTTACCGCATTGCGCGAAGGCGCAGAGCTGTTAAACGACGGAGTGGCAGGGCTCCTCGCGCCACAGCAGCAGCAGGTAGTCGCGATCATGCGCGATAACAGCATCAAGCTGCAGCGCCTGATCGAGGATCTTCTCGACTACCAGCGCGCCCTGCATGCGGCGTCTTCTCTCGACCCAAAACCGCTTCAACTCGGCGCCGTCGTACGCGACGCGGCGAGTGCGCACGAGCTTGCGGCGCGCACCAAGCGCCAGCGTGTGGCACTGTACCTGCTGCCGGTGATTGTCCCGGCGGACCCCGAGAAGCTGCGCTCGATCGTGGATAATCTGCTTGGCAATGCAGTCAAGTTCACGCCCGAAGGCGGCACTATTTCGGTGATCGCGCGCGAGTACAGAGGCGAAGCGATGCTTGAAGTGATAGATTCCGGCCCCGGGATCCCAGCCGAGGAACGGGAGTCGGTGTTCGACTCCTTCTTTCGCGGCCGCGCCAAGGCAAGCGGGCGAATCGAAGGCAGTGGCCTCGGTCTCGCCATCGTGCGCGAGTACGTCGAAGCGCACGGCGGACGAATTGTAGTGGTCGAGGGCGGCAGCGGCGGTCACTTCAGGGTGATGCTGCCACTTCAAGCCAAGACGGCGCTCTCGGTGGCCGCATGAGGACGCTGCTTGGCTTGCTCGCCCTTGTGCTCGCGGGCTGCGCGCTGATCGCGCCGATTGTCAATAAGACCGCGGGCGTGAGCGATATTGTTACTCCGAAGGGCGCTGCCGCAAAGACGCCAAGCGTCAAGGAATTGAGCAGCGTGAATGACATCGTCGCGCAATCCGTGGCTGCGGCGGGCGCGCCGGCAATCGAGCAGCAGCGCGTTCTGCGCTTGGCGCAGGACGCGTACCGGCGCGATCCGGCTACTGTCAACCGGCTGCGCCTTGCGACGCTGCTTTCAGCGCTGCCGGCTCCGCTACGGGAC
>DAHVFK010000091.1 GCA_027317055.1 Betaproteobacteria bacterium
CACCCTCACCGCCATCGTCGGCCCGAACGGCGCCGGCAAGACCACCTACTTCAACCTCATCTCGGGCCAGCTCAGGGCCTCGAGCGGCCGGGTGTCGCTGTTCGGCGAGGACATCACCTCGCTCGGCGCGCCGGCGCGCACGCGGCGCGGGGTGGGACGCGCGTTCCAGCTCACCAACCTGTTTCCGCGCCTCACGGTGCTCGAGAACGTGCGCCTCGCGGTGCAGGCGCGCGCCGGCATGGGCAAGGACCTGTGGTCGATGTGGGGCCGCCACGTCGAGCTGATCGAGCAGGCCGAGCACACCCTGCAGCGCGTGGCGCTGGCCGACAAGCGCGACCTGGCGGCCGCCACGCTGCCGCACGGCGACCAGCGGAAGCTCGAGGTCGCGATCCTGCTCGCGCTCGAGCCCGAGGTGTTCATGTTCGACGAGCCCACAGCAGGTATGAGTGTCGACGAAGTCCCAAATGTTTTGTTTCTGATAGAAGAACTAAAAAAAATGGGAGACAAGACAATCCTTCTCGTCGAGCACAAGATGGACGTGGTGAGATCCCTTGCGGACCGCATCATCGTGCTGCACCAGGGCGAACTGGTGGCCGACGGCGCACCCGACGAGGTCATCGCCTCGCCGATCGTGCAGGAAGCCTATCTCGGGGTGGCGCGTGTCTGAGGCGATGCTCTCGCTCGCCGGGGTGAACACCCACATCGGCCAGTACCACATCCTGCAGGGGGTGGACTTCGAGGTGCCGCGCGGCAGCCTGACCATGCTGCTGGGCAGGAACGGCGCAGGCAAGACCACCTGCCTGCGCACCATCATGGGAATGTGGCGCGCCTCTGCGGGCCGCGTCTTGTGCGGCGCAAGCGAGATCCAGGACATGAAGACGCCCGAGATCGCGCGCCTGGGCATCGCCTACGTGCCCGAGAACATGGGCATCTTCGCCGGGCTGACGGTGCGCGAGAACATGCTGCTCGCCGCGCGCGGCGGCGCGCCGGACGAAAAGCGCCTAGCCTGGATCTTTGGCCTGTTCCCGGCGCTCGAGAAGTTCTGGCAGACGGCCGCCGGCAACCTTTCAGGCGGCCAGAAGCAGATGCTGGCGATCGCGCGCGCGATCGTCGAGCCGAGAAAGCTGCTGCTGGTCGACGAGCCGACCAAGGGTCTCGCGCCCGCGATCATCGGCAACATGATCGAAGCCTTCCGCGAGCTCAAGCGCACCGACACCACGATCCTGGTGGTGGAGCAGAACTTCCATTTCGCGCAATCCCTCGGCGACGCCGTGGCGGTGATGGACTCGGGCCGCATCGTTCACCGCGGGCGCATGGACGCGCTGGCGGCCGACTCGGCGCTGCAGGCGAAGCTGCTCGGCCTGTCGCTCGAGGCGCACCCGTGAAGCGCAACGGGCTGCCGCTCGCGCTGCTCGCGGTGCTGGTCCTGGGCGCGCTGCCGCTGGTCGCGAGCCTGCCGATCTGGATCACGCTGACGGTGGCGGGCCTGGCGATGGGGATGATGATCTTCATGATGGCCTCGGGCCTGACCCTGGTTTTCGGTCTGATGGACGTGATGAACTTCGCCCACGGCGTGTTCATCTCGGTCGGCGCCTACGCCGCGGCTTCGGTGCTGCTGGCGCTCAAAGGCCAAGCCCAGGCGCCCGGGCTTGCGGCCAACCTGCTCGCGATCGGCCCGGCGGTGCTGGCGGCGATGGCGCTCGCGGCCGCGCTCGGCTGGTTCTTCGAGCGCGTCATCATCCGGCCGGTGTACGGCGACCACCTGCGCCAGATCCTGGTCACCATGGGCGGCCTGATCGTGGTCGAGCAGCTGATCATCGTGATCTGGGGACCGGACCTGATCCCGCTCCCGCGCCCGGCGGCGCTCACCGGCTCGTTCATCTTCGGCGACGCGGCGATCGAGCGCTACCGCGTACTGGCGGTCGCGGTGGGCCTGGCGCTTTTCGGCGCGATGTGGCTGCTGCTCAACCGCACCCGCATCGGGCTGCTGGTGCGCGCCGGGGTCGAGAACGCCGAGATGGTCGAGGCGCTCGGCTACCGCATCCGGCGCTTGTTCGTCGGCGTGTTCGTCGCCGGCAGCGCGCTCGCGGGTCTCGGCGGCGCGATGTGGGCCATGTACCAGGAGTCGGTCAACGTCCAGATGGGCATGCAGGTGCTGGTGATGATCTTCATCGTGGTGATCATCGGCGGGCTGGGATCGGTCAGCGGCTGCTTCGTCGGTGCGCTGCTGGTCGGGCTGATGGCGAACTACACCGGCTTTCTCGCGCCCAAGCTCGCGCTCGGCTCGAACATCCTGCTGATGGTCCTGGTGCTGCTGTGGCGCCCGCGCGGGCTCTACCCGGTGGCGAAATGATCCGCTCGCTGCTCTCGGGCGACCTGCCCCGCAGCCGCGCGCTCGCTGCGGCGCTCGCGCTGGTGCTGGCCGCGCTGGTGCTGGCGCCTTTCATCTTTCCCGGCACGCGCTCGCTCGACGTGGCGGCCAAGATCGCGGTATTCGTGGTGCTGGCCGCGAGCTACGACCTGCTGCTCGGCTACACCGGGGTGGTGTCCTTCGCGCACACCATGTTCTTCGGTATCGGCGGCTACGGCATCGGCCTCGCGGCGGCGAACTGGGGTTCGGGCTGGGGCAGCCTGGCGGCCGGCAGCGTGCTTGCGCTCGCGCTTTCGGCCGCGATCGCCTTCGCCGTCGGCCTGCTCAGCCTTCGCGTGCGGGCGATCTTCTTCGCCATGATCACGCTCGCGGTGGCGGCGTTCTTCCAGATCCTCGCCTCGCAGCTGTCGTGGCTCACCGGCGGCGAGGACGGAATCAATTTCAGCCTGCCCCGGCTGCTGCATCCGCGCCTCGCGTCCTACTACCTGGTGCTGGCGGCCTCGACGGTGCTCTTTCTCGCGCTGCTGCGCATCGTCAACTCGCCGTTCGGCCGCGTGCTGCTGTCGATCCGCGAGAACGAGTTCCGCGCCGAGGCGCTCGGCACCCGCACGGTTTACTACCGCACCGTGGCCAACTGCGTCGGCGCGCTCGGCGCGACCGCGGCCGGGCTGCTGTACGCGGTCTGGCTGCGCTACACCGGGCCCGCGGCGACGCTGTCGTTCGACATCATGGTCGACATCCTGCTCATGGTCGTGATCGGCGGCATGGGCACGATGTACGGCTCGGTGCTCGGCGCCACGATCTTCGTCCTGGCGCAGAGCTACCTGCGCGACCTGATGAAGCTCGCCAGCGGCGCGGTGAGCGGCGTGCCGCTGCTGCCCGACCTGCTGCACCCCGACCGCTGGCTGCTGTGGCTCGGGGTGCTCTTTATCTTGTGCGTCTATTACTTTCCGACGGGCATCGTGGGACGACTGCGAAAATGATGTCGAAATACGTGATCTGCGAGGGGCGCGAGATCCACTACACCGAGTGGGGCGCTGGCAAAAAGGAGACGCTGATCGCCTGGCACGGCCTGGCGCGCACCGGGCGCGACATGGACGACATCGCCGCGCACCTCGCACCGCGCTACCGCGTGATCTGCCCCGACACCATCGGCCGCGGGCTCTCGCAGTGGAGCCCCGAGCCGGCGAAGGAGTACTGCCTCGAGTTCTACGCCAGGCTCGCGCTGTCGCTCGCCGACCGGCTCGGGCTGGACGACTTTCACTGGCTCGGCACCTCGATGGGCGGCGCGCTCGGCATCAAGCTCGCGGCGGGCGCCCTCAAGGGGCGCATCCGCCGCCTGATCCTGAACGACATCGGCCCCAAGCTCGGCGAAGCCGCGCTCGAGCGCATCCGCAGCTACGCCGGCAGCCCGCCGCAGTTCGAGCGCGTGAGCGAGCTCGAGGACTACTTCCGCACCGTATACAAGCCCTTCGGCTGGATGTCGGATGAGCAGTGGCGCCGCCTGACCGAAACCTCGGTGCGGCGCCTGCCCGACGGGATGCTAACGCCGCACTACGACCCGAACATGGTGCTTCAGTTCACGCACCACCCGCACGACTACGACCAGTGGCAGGCCTGGGACGCGATCGACGTGCCCACGTTGTGCCTGCGCGGCGAAGCCTCGGACCTCCTGCTCGCCGACATCGCCGAGGAGATGCGCAAACGCGGCCCGCGCGCGGTGGTGGTCACCATCGCCGGCTGCGGCCACGCCCCGGCGCTCAACGTCCCCGATCAATTCGCGCTCGTGGAAAGATTCCTGAACGGCAAATAAATCGACTCTGACCCCGATTATTCGTTAACTGCGATCGAGCTCGCGCTCGATTTCCTCGTCGCTCAGCGGCTTGTCCTCGCCGCCTTCCTTCGCTTCGGCGGCGCGCTTGGAGACGAAGCGGGCGAAGAACAGGCCCGCCTCGTACAGCAGGCACATCGGCACCGCGAGCATGAACTGCGAAATCACGTCGGGCGGGGTGATGACGGCGGCGGCAATGAAGGCGCCGACGATGACGTAGGGGCGCGCGGCGCGCAGCTTCTCGACGCTCACCACGCCCATGCGCACCAGCACCATGACGATGATCGGGATCTCGAAGGTGACGCCGAAGGCGAGGAACATGGTGATAACGAAGCTGAAGTAGGCCTCGATGTCCGGCGCCGGCGTGATGCTCTTGGGCGCGAAGTGCTGAATGAAGGTGAACACCCGCACGAACACGACGTAGTAGCAGAACGCGACGCCGGAGAGGAACAGCACGGTGCTGCTGACCACCACCGGCAGCGCGAGCTTGCGCTCGTGCGCGTACAGGCCGGGCGCGACGAAGGCCCAGGCCTGGTAGAGCACGTAGGGCAGCGCGACCAGGAAGGCGACCAGCGCGGTCACCTTCATCGGCACCAGGAACGGCGTCACCACGCCGATCGCGATCATCTTGCTGCCCTGGGGCAGGGCGCGCATCAGCGGCAGCGACAGAAAGTCGTAGATCGTCCCCGCGCCGGGCCATAGGTACAGCCCGACGAACACCACCAGCACCGCTGCCACCGCGTGTACCAGCCGCTGCCGCAGCTCGATCAGGTGCGAGATGAAGGATTCCTGGGTGGTCATGCTTGCTTCGCCGGCGCCGCGGGCTTGTCCGGCTCAGCGGCAACGTCGGGCGCGGCGGCCCCTCCGGGCACGGCGGGCGGCTCGGGCGCAGCAGGCGACTCCGGCATCGCCGCCGTCTCGGGCGCAACTGACTTCTCCTCGACCGCCTCGGCGACCGTCTTGTTGAGGTCCTGCTCGGTCTTGCTGAGCTCGCTGCGCACCGAAGTCTCGACCTCGGTCGCGGCCTCTTTCATCGAGTCGCGCATCTTGCGCAGCTCGTCGAACTCCATTTCACGGCTGATGTCGGCCTTGACGTCCGCCACGTAGCGCTGCAGCCGCCCGGCCAGATGACCGACGGTGCGCGCCACGCCGGGCAGGCGCTCCGGTCCGATCACGATCAGCGCGACCACGCCGATCACCATCAGTTCGGTGAATCCGATATCGAACACGGCGGCTTTGTGGGGTCCGGAGATGAAAAGGGCGCCCGCTGGGCGCCCGTTAGAAGGAGGTTCGGCGGTGGGGGATACTAGGCCTTGCTCTCGGTCTTGCTCTTGACCTCGCCCTCGACCGTCTTACCCGTCACCTGCGGCGCGGAACCGGCGTCGCCGCCCTTGTCGGCGCTGCCCTCGCGCATGCCTTCCTTGAACCCGCGCACCGCCCCGCCCAGGTCGGCGCCCATGTTGCGCAGCTTCTTGGTGCCGAAAATCATCATCACGATGACCAGCACGATCAGCCAGTGCCAGATGCTGAATGAACCCATAAGAACCTCCTATTTTCTCCGCTGGATCATGGGGCCAAGCGGATCCGGCCCTCCGATCACGTGCATGTGCAAATGATACACCTCCTGGTTGCCTACCCGGCCGGTGTTGATGATGGCGCGAAAACCGTCGCTTGCGCCTTCCTTTCTCGCCAGCTCCCCGGCCAGCGCCAGCATCTTGCCCAGCGTGCGGTGCTGCGCCATGCCGGCCTCGTACAGCGACGCCAGGTGCTCCTTGGGGATGAGCATGAAGTGCACCGGCGCCAGCGGCCGGATGTCGTGGAAGGCGAGCACGTCGTCGTCCTCGTAGACCTTCTGCGCCGGGATTTCGCCGCGCACGATCTTGCAGAAAAGGCAGTTCGGATCGTTCATCGTCGCCCCTATTCCTTGCCGCGCGCGGCCTTCTCGTCGATTCCCGAGATGCCCTCGCGCCGGTGCAGCTCGGCCAGCACGTCGCCCGGCCCCAGGCCGTGCTGCGCGAGCATGATCATGCAGTGAAACCACAGGTCCGCGGTCTCGCGCACCAGCTGCAGGCGGTCGCCGCCCTTGGCCGCGAGCACCGTCTCGGTGGCCTCCTCGCCGATCTTCTTCAGCACCGCGTCGCCGCCCTTGGCGGTCAGCCGCGCGACGTAGGATTTCTCCGGGTCACCGTGTTTGTGCTGCTCGATTACCGCGGCCACGCGCTCCAGCGCTTCATACAATCCAGGCTTCATTTCTTGCCGTAGATGAGCGAGGGATCCTTCTTCACCGGATCCGTCGCCACCCACCTCCCGTTGTCCAGCTTGCGGAAATAGCAGCTCTCGCGCCCGGTGTGGCAGGCGATGCCGCCGACCTGCTCGACCTTGAGCAGGACCGCGTCGGCGTCGCAGTCCAGACGCAGCTCGAGCACCTTCTGCACATGCCCCGACTCCTCGCCCTTGCGCCAGAGCTTGGCGCGCGAGCGCGACCAGTACACCGCGTGGCCGCTCTGCGCCGTTTCGGCCAGCGCCGCGCGATTCATCCAGGCGAGCGTCAGCACCCGGCCGCTGGCGGCGTCCTGCGCGATCGCCGGCACCAGCCCCTGCTCGTTCCAGCACAGCTCGTCGAGCCACTCGTCGCTCATAGCCTGACCTCGATCCCGCGCGCCTTCATCAGCACCTTGCATTCACCCACGGTGTGCTCGCCAAAGTGGAAGATGCTCGCCGCGAGCACCGCGTCGGCGCCGCCCTCGAGCACGCCCTCGGCCATGTGCTCGAGCGTGCCCACGCCGCCCGAGGCGATCACCGGCACGCCCACCGCGTCGCACACCGCCCGCGTCAGGCCCAGATCGAAGCCCTCGCGCGTGCCGTCGCGGTCCATGCTGGTGAGCAGGATCTCGCCCGCGCCGGCCCGCTCCATGCGCCGCGCCCACTCGATCGCGTCGATCCCTGTGGCCCTGCGCCCGCCGTGGGTATAGACCTCCCGGCCGCCGCCGGCGTTGCTTCGCTTGGCGTCGATCGCGACCACGATGCACTGGTTGCCGACCTTGTCCGAGGCCTGGCGCACCAGCTCCGGATTCTGCACCGCCGCGGTGTTGATGGAAACCTTGTCGGCGCCCGCGTTGAGCAGCCGCCGTACGTCCTCGACCTTGCGCACCCCGCCGCCGACCGTGAGCGGAATGAACACCCGCTCGGCCACCGCCTCGATCACGTGCACGATGATGTCGCGCTCGTCCGAGCTCGCGGTGATGTCCAGAAAACAGATCTCGTCGGCGCCCTGCTCGTCGTAGCGCGCCGCGATCGCGACCGGATCGCCGGCGTCGCGCAGGCCGACGAAATTCACGCCCTTCACCACCCTGCCCGCGGTCACGTCGAGGCAGGGGATGACGCGCTTGGCGAGCGGCACCGCGCTACTCCTTGCCCACCGCCTTGTCCGCGGCGGCCTGCGCTTGCTTGAAATCGAGCTTGCCCTCGTACAGCGCGCGCCCGGCGATCGCGCCGATGATGCCCTCGGGCGCGAGCTTGGCGCACACGGTCTCGACGTCCTTCACGCTGTCCAGCCCGCCCGAGGCGATGACCGGCGTCTTGATCGCCTGCGCCAGCTTGAGCGTGGCCTCGATGTTGATCCCGCCCATCATGCCGTCGCGCCCGATGTCGGTGTAGATGATCGCCTCGACCCCGTACTCCTCGTACTTCTTCGCCAGGTCGACGACGTCGTGCCCGGTCATCTTCGACCAGCCTTCGACCGCCACTTTGCCGTCCTTGGCGTCGAGGCCCGCGATGATGCGCCCCGGGAACGCGTAGCAGGCGTCCGACAGGAAGCCGGGGTTCTTCACCGCGGCGGTGCCGATCACCACGTACTGCACGCCGGCGTCGATGTAGCTCTCGATCGTGTCGAGGTCGCGGATGCCGCCCCCGATCTCGATCGGGACCTGCTCGCCCACCGCGCCGATGATGGCGCGGATCACCTTCTCGTTCTTCGGCCGGCCCGCCACCGCGCCGTTCAGGTCGACGATGTGCAAGCGCCGCGCGCCCTGCCCGGCCCAGTGCCGCGCCATGGCAACCGGATCCTCGGAGAACACCGTGGCGGTGCTCATGTCGCCTTGCTTCAGGCGCACGCAGCGTCCGTCCTTGAGGTCGATCGCGGGGATGATCAGCATGGCTCTGTCGGGGGGCGGCACGGCGTCGTGACGCCTGCGCGCGCGCGGGGCGCTGGAAAAATCAGGGTTGCCAGTAAACGAAGTTGCGCAGGAGCTGCAATCCAGCCGCTTGGCTCTTTTCCGGGTGGAACTGTACGGCAAAGATATTATCGCGCGCAACCGCGCAGGTAAAGGCCGTGCCGTAGGTCGTGCGCCCGCTGCGCAGCGCGGGGTCGGCCTCGTCCGCATAGTAGCTGTGCACGAAGTAGAAGCGGCTCGCCTCGGCGATGCCCTGCCACAGCGCGTGGCGCTGTGCCTGCGCGACCTCGTTCCAGCCCATGTGCGGCACCTTCAGCCGCGCGCCGCTTTGCGCATCGCGCATATCCGGCGCGAAGCGCCGCACCGTCCCGGCGAGAACGCCCAGCCCCTGCACGTCGCCCTCGTCGCTGCGCTCGAACAGCATCTGCAGGCCGATGCAGATGCCGAGGAAAGGCTTGTCGCGCGCCGCCTCGCGCACCGGCTCGACCAGCCCGCGCGCGGCGAGCTCGCGCATGCAGTCCGGCATCGCGCCCTGCCCGGGCACGACGACGCGCCCGGCGGCGCGGATCGCCGCCGGGTCCGCGGTGACCCGCACCCCGGCCTCGGGCGCGACGCGCTCGAGCGCCTTGGACACGGAGCGCAGGTTCCCCATGCCGTAATCGACGACCGCGATGGTCAACTTACAAAGAGCCCTTGGTCGAAGGCACGGTCCCGGCCGCGCGCGGATCGGCTTCGGCCGCCATGCGCAGCGCGCGGGCGAAGGCCTTGAACACCGTCTCGCACTGATGGTGCGCGTTGTCGCCGCGCAGGTTGTCGACGTGCAGCGTGACCTGGGCGTGGTTGACGAAGCCCTGGAAGAACTCGTGCACCAGGTCGACGTCGAACTCGCCGATCAGGGCGCGCGTCCAGGCGACGTGGAACTGAAGGCCCGGCCTCCCGGAAAGATCGATCACCACGCGCGACAGCGCCTCGTCGAGCGGCACGTAGGCATGGCCGTAGCGCCTGATGCCCGCCTTGTCGCCGATCGCCTTGGCGAAGGTCTGGCCGAGCGTGATGCCGATGTCCTCCACAGTGTGGTGAGCGTCGATGTGCAGGTCGCCCTTGGCCTCAATATCGAGGTCGAGCATGCCGTGGCGCGCCACCTGGTCGAGCATGTGCTCGATGAACGGGATTCCGGTGGCGAGCTTGGCCGCGCCGCTGCCGTCGAGGTTGAGCCTGACGCGGATCTGTGTTTCCTTGGTGTTGCGGACGACTTCGGCGGTACGCATCGGGTTTTCGAAGCAGGGACTCTCAGAGCGCTTCGCGCAGCGCGGTCAACAGTATACGGTTTTCGTCGGGGGTGCCGACGGTCACGCGCAGGCAATTGGGCAGCGCCGGTCCGTCCAGGTTCTTCACCAGCACTCCCTGGCGGCGCAGCGCTTGCCAGGTGCGCGCCGCGTCCGGCACCCGGATCATGAAGAAGTTCGCCTGCGACGGGTACACGGTCACGCCTTCGAGCCTGGCCAGCGCGGCGCCCAGCTCGGCGCGATCGGCGCGGATGCGCGCGGCCTGCGCCTCGAGCACCTCGATGCGCTCCAGCACGTATAGCGCCGCAGCCTGGGTCAGCACGTTGACGTTGTAGGCCTGGCGTACCTTGTTGAACTGCTCGACCCAGCGCGGGC
>DAHVFK010000092.1 GCA_027317055.1 Betaproteobacteria bacterium
GCATAGCCCGATCTCGACCCTGCCGGTGGTGAACCACGCCGGCCGCCCGGTCGGCGTCATCCGCCAGGCGGCGCTGGTGTCGGCGATCGAGGAGGAAGCGAGCGCCGACCTGCTGACCATGGTGGGCGCGAGCCGCGACGAGCGCGCCCTGTCCGGCCCGCTGTTCGCGGTGCGCAAGCGCCTCGCCTGGCTGCAGATCAACCTGCTGACCGCGTTCCTCGCGGCTTCGGTGGTCGGCATGTTCGAGGGCCTGATCGCCAAGTTCACCGCGCTCGCGGTGCTGCTGCCGGTGGTCGCCGGACAGTCGGGCAACGCCGGCGCGCAGGCGCTCGCGGTCACCATGCGCGGGCTGTTCCTGCGCGAGGTCACGCTGCGCCACCTGCCGCGGGTGCTGGTCAAGGAAATGGCCGCGGGAACGATGAACGGCCTCGCGGTGGCCGCGACCACCGCGCTCGGGGTGTGGGTCTGGAGCCGCTCGCCCGGGCTAGCGCTCATTCTCGCCATCGCGATGGTGGCATCGATGATCATTGCAAGCGTCGCGGGCGCGCTGGTGCCGATGCTGCTCGAGCGCTTCGGCCAGGACCCGGCGACCGCCTCGTCGATCATCCTCACCACGGTGACCGACGTCACCGGCTTCTTTTCCTTCCTCGGTACCGCGACCCTGCTCTCGGCGCTGCTGCCCGTAGGGCCGGTCGGCTAGGCGCCGGGCACGAACTTCGCGCCGAATACCGGTTCCTTGTGCGGGATCGGCGGCAGGGCCCAGGTGCCGGTCGCGGGCGGGCGGATGTTGGCGTCGACGTGTACGTCCACCAGGCAGGGCTCGCCGAGCTTGATCGCGTGCTCCAAGGCGCCGGCGAAGTCCTGCGATTTCTTGACCGTCACGCCCTCGACGCCGGCGGCGCGCGCCCAGGCGGCGAAGTCGGGGTTGTAGGGCTTGCCCTCGGGGCCTTCGTAGAAGCCGGTGCCGATCTCGCGCCCGTCGAACAGGCCGTACTGGATGTCGCGGATCGCGGCCCAGGCGAAGTTGTTCCACACCACCCACACCGCCGGAATGTTGTACTCGACCGCGGTGCACAGCACGTGCGGCACCATGGTGAAGCCGCCGTCGCCGCAGATCGACACGCACACCTTGTCCGGCGCGGCGAGCTTGGCGCCGAGGATCGCGCTCGGGCCGAAGCCCATGCCCGAGTAGCCCCAGGTGTTGAGCATCGCCTGCGGCCGGCGCGCGTTCCAGAACTGCATGTACCAGTTGTGGTGCACGCCCGAGTCGAGCGAGATGATCGCGTCCTCGGGCAGCACCGCGCGGCAGTCGGCCACCACGCGCTCGGGGCGCATCGGGTTGGCGTGGATGTCGAAGTTCGGCCGCACGAACGCCTCCCACTCCTTTCTCCAGCCGGCGATCTGCGCGTGCCACTCGGCCAGGCGCGGGCCGCCCGCGAGTTTCTTCGAGGCGAGCGCGCCGAGCAGCTGCTCGAGCAAGGCCTTGACGTCGGCCAGGATCGCCAGGTCGGGCGGGTAGTTGCGCCCCAGCTCGGCGTCGTCGACGTCGACGTGAATCAGCTTGGTGTGGGGGAAGTTCCACGAGTAGCCCGGCGTCCACGACGACGAGGAGCGGTCGTCGAACCTCGCCCCGAGCGCGAGCACGAGGTCGGCGTAGCGCCCGGCCTGGTTCGCCGGGTAGGCGCCGTTGCGGCCGATAAAGCCGAGCGAGAGCGGATCCTCCATGTCGAGGCAGCCCATGCCGTTGGGCGAGCTGATGACCGGGATCGAGAGTTTCTTCGCCAGCGCGGTCAGCTCGCTCGATGCTTCCGACAGCGTCACGCCGTGGCCGATGAACATCACCGGGCGCTTCGCCGCGAGCAGCATGTCGAGCGCCTTCTTCACCGCCTCGTTCGAGGCCCCGCTGCGGCGCGACAGGTAGCCGTCCCACGGCGCTTCGAGCTCGGCCTCGGTCTCCTCGCGGAACAGGTTGAACGGGATGTCGACGTTGACCGGCCCCGGGCGGCCGCTGGTCATGGTGGTCGCGGCCTGGCGCAGCGCGAGCGGCAGCATCTCGGCGCGCGTGGGCTGGAAGCTCCTCTTCACCACCGGGCGCACCACGTTCGGGTAATCGGCCTGGTTGTGCCGGTTGAGCTCCTGGAACGGGCCGCGGTTGAACTGCGAGGTCGGCACGTTGGCGGTGATCGCGAGCAGGGCCGACGAGTCGGTCTGCGCCACCGCGAGCGCCATGATGAGGTTGGCCGAGCCCGGCCCGGTCGAGGTCAGCGTCGCCACCGGCTTGTGCTTGACCCGGAAGTAGCCGTCGGCCATGTGGCCCGCGACCTGCTCGTGGCGCGGCGAAACGAGCTTCACCTTGTCGGCCACGTCGTACAGCGCGTCGAGCAGGCCGACGTTGCCGTGGCCGCAGACGCCGAACACGTAGGGAATCTTCTCCTGCACCAGGAACTCGGCGATGAGCTGCGCACCCTTTTTCTTCGTCATCGGTCGCTCCCTAGGTCTTGGCGGCGGGGGCGTCCGGCTGCCCGGCAAACTGATTGCTCGCGGGATCGATATGGGCCCAGGGGCGCGCGCTGCGGGTCCAGATGTTGGCGGTGATCCTCATGCCTTGCGCGCTGTCGAGCGTTCCGGCCCTGAGCACCACCGTTTCGGGCGCCGTTGCGCGCTGGCTGTAGATCGGCGAGCCGCAATTGCCGCAGAAGAAGCGGTACAGCGTGCGCCCGCTGTCGGCGGCGGAGTCGTAGCGCTTCGGCCTGCCCTGGGTGATGTGGAAAGCGGCGCTCGGGATGACCGCGTTGACGCTGCCGGCTGCGCCGGAGGCTTTCTGGCAGTGCGTGCAGTGGCAGGCGCGCAGCTCGGTGATCGGCACCTCGACGGTGTAGCGGACCGCGCCGCACAGGCAGCTTCCGCTGAGCGGGGTCGTCATGGCATTTCCTCCCTGCCGGCTAAGGTAACGCATCGGCGCCACGCGCGCCATCGACACGGTTATGATCGCGCTGAGCATGAGCACCCCCGAATCCCATGAGCGACGACGCGCCGCGGCTTGAAGCGCTGCTCGCCGCGGCCGCCGAGCGCCACGCCGCGCGCGAAGCGATCGCCGGCGAGCGGGTGCTGCGCTACGCCGAGCTGCTGGCCGAGGCGCGCAAAGTGGCCGGCACGCTGCGCCAGGCCGGCCTCGCGCGCGACGAGCCGCTGCACCTGAGGGTGTCCAACCATCCGCTCGACCTGGTGGCATTCTTCGGCGCCTGGCTCGCGGGCGGCGTGGTGGTGCCGGTGCATCGCAGCTCGCCCGCGCTTGCGGCCGCGCAGATCGCGCACCGCACCCTGGCGCGCTTCGAGTGGGACGCGCTCGCCGCCTCCCCGCTCGGGTGCCTGGCGAGCGAGCCCCCGCCGCGGCGCGCAATCCTGGAGGGCAGCGCGCTGGTGGTATTCACCTCGGGGTCCTCGGGCGCACCCAAGGGGGCGGTGCTGTCGCATCGCGCCTTCGCCGGCAAGCTCGGCGCGATCCAGTCGCTGCTCGGCTTCGGCGAGAACGAGCGCACCCTGCTCGTGCTCAACATCACTTTCAGCTTCGGCATCTGGGTGGCGCTGCTCACGCTGCTGCACGGCGGGCGCCTGCTGCCGCTGGAGAAGTTCGCCCCGGGGACTTTTCTCGAGCGGCTGCGGGTCGAGGCGATCACGCGCGTCGGGGTGGTGCCGACCATGATGCGCGCGCTGATCCTCGACCGTCCGGCCGAGGCGCTCGCGCGCGAGGGGCGCGCGCTCGCGGTGGCCGGCAGTCTGAAGAGCGTGCTGATCGGCGGCGAGTCGCTCGGCAAGGGGCTAGGCGACAGCTTGCGCGAGCTGGTCGCGCCGGCCGACCTGATCGACATCTACGGGCTGACCGAAACCTCGACCTGCGACTTCTTCCTCGTGCCGCGCGACGCCGCGCGTTATGCCGGCTGCATCGGGCGGCCCTCGCCGGGGGTGCGCTTTCGCATCCGCGGCGAAGACGGCGGCGACGCGGCGCCGGGCGCCGTGGGCGAGCTCTGCATCGCGAGCCCCTATCTGATGAACGGCTACCTCGGCCAGCCCGAGCTCGATCCGGTCGACGCCGAGGGCTGGCTCGGCACGGGGGATCTCGCGCGCGAGCGCGACCCCGGCGTGGTCGAGATCGCCGGGCGCAGGAAGGAGCTGATCGTGCGCGGCGGCAACAAGATCGCGCCGCAGGAAATCGAGTTCGCCTGCAGCGCGCACCCCAAGGTGGCGGCGGCGCTCGCCGTGGGCCGGCCGGACGAGCGCCTCGGCCAGCGCATTCACGCGCTGGTGGTGCCGCGCGACGCGAGCCTCACGGTCGAGGAGCTGCGCGCCTTCCTTCGCGCCCGGCTCGACAAATTCAAGCAGCCCGACGCGTTCTACTTCGCGCGCGAGCTGCCGGCCGGGCGCACCGGCAAGGCGGACCGCGGGCGCTTCGCAGCGATGCTCGAGGCGGGCGAGCTCGCGCCGGCCTAGACCAGGATCGAAAAGGAGGCTCTTCTCATGAGCGAGTTCCAGAACATCCGCGTCAGCGCCGGCGACGGCGTGGCGCAGCTCGAGCTGCACCGCCCGGAGCGGCTAAACGCCCTCAACAAGGCGACCCTGCTCGAGATCAACGCGGCACTCGACGCCTTCGAGGCCGACCCCGCGGTGCGCGTGATCGTGCTCTCGGGCGCCGGGCGCGCCTTCTCCTCGGGCTTCGATTTGAAGGAGCAGATGGAGCGCCGCCCCGAGGGCGCCGCAGTCTGGCGCGAGGTGCTCGAGCTCGATTTCTCGACCACCCTGCGCTTCTGGGACTCGCCCAAGCCGACCATCGCCGCGATCCACGGCGCCTGCATGGCGGGCGCCTTCGAGATGGCGCTCGCCTGCGACCTCGCGTTGTGCTCGCGCGAGGCGGTGTTCGGCGAGCCCGAGCTGAAATTCGGCGCCGGCATCGTGACCCTGCTCCTGCCCTGGGTGGTGGGGCCCAAGGCCGCCAAGGACATCATCCTCACCGGCGACGACGCGATCGGCGCCGAGCGCGCGCTCGCGCTGGGCATCGTGAGCCGCGTGGTGCCCGAGGGCGAGCACCTAAGCGCTGCGCTGCGCGTCGCGCGCCGGATGGCGGTCATCGACCCGGACCTGGTGCGCGACACCAAGAAGGCGCTCAACCGCAGCTACGAGATCCAGGGCATGCGCGCCGCGCTCGACACTGCGCTCGACATCGACCACGCGATCGAATCGCACGGCTCGCCCGACAAGCGCCGCTTCATGGACGTGGCGCGCGAGCAGGGCCTGAAGGCCGCGCTCGCCTGGCGCGATGCGCGCTTCAAGCTCTAGCCAGGGCGCGCGCCGCGAGGTAGCCGAATACCAGCGCCGGTCCGAGCGTGATGCCGGGGCCGGGATAGGCGCCATCCATGATCGAGTTCATGTCGTTGCCGCAGGCGTAAAGGCCCGGCAGCGGCCGGCCGTCGGCGTCCAGCACGCGCGCCTCGCCGTCGGTGAGCAGGCCGGCCGAGGTGCCGAGGTCGCTCGGGGTGATGCGGATCGCGAAAAACGGCGCCGCCTCGATCGGGCGCATGCAGGGGTTGGGCGCGTTGCGCGCATCGCCGAGGAAGCGCTGGTACGGATCGCCGCCGAGCCCGAGGGTCGAATCGACGCCGCGGCGCGCGTCTTCGTTGTAGCGCTCGACCGCGCCCACGAGGCCCACCGGGACGATCCCCAGCCGCGCCGCGAGCGCCTCGAGCGTCTCCGCACGCACCAGGTAGCCGCTCGCCAGGTGCGCCCCGAGCGAGAGCGCGAACGGCCGCACGGCGCCCAGTCCGTACTGCCACAGGCTGCGGCGGTCGCACAGCAGGAAGGCCGGGTTCGCCGCCTCGCCGGCGCGCAGCATCGCCAGCACGAACTCGTGGTAGGACACCGCCTCGCTGGTGAAGCGCGCGCCGTCGCGCGTCACCGCGATGATGCCCGGCTTGCCGCGATCGGCCACGGTGTGCGGGAACACGCCTTCGCTGCCGTCGGCGCGCCGGAAATGGGACACCGGGGCCCAGTAGGCGTTGTGCGAATTGGACTCGCCGAGCTTTCCGCCCGCGGCGAGGCCGAGCCGGATGCCGTCGCCGCTGTCCTGCGCGCAGACCGGCGAGCGCGACGAAATCGCCGCGGGCAGGAGCTTCGCGCGCAGCTCCGGGTCGTGCGAGAAGCCGCCGCCCGCGAGCACCACCCCGGCACGCGCGCCGAGCGTCGCGCGCTGCCCGTGCGCTTCGATCTCGACCCCGGCCGCGCGGCCGTCGCGCATCGCGACGCCGACCACGCGCGCGTTGAGGCGCAGCCAGACCTTCAGATCGAGGGCGGACTTGAGCAGCCGGCCGACCAGCGCGTTGCCGAGCACCAGCCGCGTGCCGCGCGCCGCGAACAGCCGCTGCCAGGCGTATTGCGCGACCAGGCGCGCAACGCGCGCCGCGGAGCGCGGCGAGCGCAGCACGGCGCGAAAGTGCGGCAGATCCGCGCGCGCCACCATCATGCCGTCGAACAGCATGAATTCGCGCAGCGGCCAGCGCATCAACGCGAAATCGCGCCCCAGCAGCCCGGCGTCGAATTCGACCGGCTCGAGCACGCGCCCGCCGAGCGTCGCGCCGGTCAGCGCGGGGTAGTAGTCCGGGTAGTTCGTCACCGGCCGCAGCCGCAGCGAGGTGCGCGCCTCGAGATACTCGATCGCCTCGGGCCCGCGCGCGAGGAAGGCCTCGCGCGCGGCCGAATCGCGCCTGGGCGGCGCGCACTGCTCGAGGTAGCGCCTGGCGTCGTCGACGCTGTCGGCAATCCCGGCCGCAGCCATCTTCGGGTTGGCCGGAATCCACACCATGCCGCCGGAGACGGCGGTGGTGCCGCCCACCAGCGGAGATTTCTCCAGCAGCAGCGTCGCGAGCCCTTCGGCCGCCGCGACGCAGGCCGCGGCCAGCCCCGCGGCGCCCGCGCCGACGACGATCACGTCGACATCGCCGCCCGGCGGGGCGCTAGCCATCGCTCGGCGGCGTGGTGACGACGAAGAAGACCAGGTCGACGAGGCCGGTGTTGTAGATCGCGTGCTCGACGCCCGGCGGGATGAAGATGCAGTCGTGCGCGCGCACCACCCTGCGCGCGCCGTCGAGCTCCATCAGCCCCTCGCCGCTCAGCACGTGGTATATCTGTTCCTGCACCTTGTGCCGGTGCGGCGCGACGTAGCCCTTGGGCTGGTAGCTCGAGATGCGGAAATCCAGGTGCCGCGTGGCGCAGTTCTGCGGCGTCATCAGCATCTTGGAGTGCGCGTCGTAGTGCTCGGGCGGCGTCTCCCACATGACTTCGGCGATGTTGCGCACGACGGCTTCGGGCTTTACGCTCATGGCCTTCCCTCCCTGGCGGTTGTCGACGATTGTACTGATAGGAGCATGCCTGAATGCAGTCCTGGGATCTGGTGGTGGTCGGCGGCGGCAATGCCGCATTCTGCGCTGCGCTCGCGGCGCGCGAGCAGGGCGCGAGCGTGCTGGTGCTCGAACGCGCGCCCGAGGACGAGGCCGGCGGCAACAGCCGCTTCACCGCCGGCGCGATGCGCGTGGCCTACGGCGGGGTGGACGACCTGCGCCGCCTGATGCCCGACCTGACCGACGAAGAGGTCGCGCGCACCGACTTCGGCACCTACACCGAGGAGCAGTTCCTGGACGACATGGGGCGCGTGACGCAGTACCGCTGCGACCCCGACCTGACCGAGAGGCTGGTCAAGCAGAGCCTCGAAACGCTGCTGTGGATGCGCGGCAAGGGCATCCGCTTCGCGCCGATCTACGGCCGGCAGGCGTTCAAGGTCGACGGCAAATTCAAGTTCTGGGGCGGGCTCACGGTCGAGGCCGTGGGCGGCGGCGAGGGGCTGGTCGAAGCCTGGACCCAGTCGGCGACCAAGCACGGGGTGGAGATCTGGTACCGCGCGCGCGCGACCGGGCTGATGGTAGACGACGCTGGCGTGCACGGCGTGCGGCTGAAGAAGGACGGCAAGACGGTGGAGGTTCGCGCCAGGAGCGTGGTGCTCGCCGGCGGCGGCTTCCAGTCCAACCCCGAGTGGCGCGCGCGCTACCTCGGTCCGGGCTGGGAGCTCGCCAAGGTGCGCGGCACGCGCTTCAACACCGGCGACGTGATCCGCATGGCGCTCGACGTGGGCGCAGCGCCGGTGGGCAACTGGTCGGGCTGCCACGCGGTGGGCTGGGAGCGCAACGCGCCCGAGTTCGGCGACCTCGCGGTGGGCGACCAGTTCCAGAAGCACTCCTATCCCTTCGGCATCATGCTCAACGCCGAAGGCAGGCGCTTCGTCGACGAAGGGGCGGACTTCCGCAACTACACCTACGCCAAGTACGGCCGCGTGATCCTCAATCAGCCCGGGCAGTTCGCCTGGCAGGTGTTCGATGCGAAGGTCAAGCACCTGCTGCGCGACGAATACAAGATCAAGCAGGTGACCAAGGCGACCGCCAACACGCTGCAAGAGCTCGTGCTCAAGCTCGACGACGTCGACCCGAAAGCGGCGCTGGCCGAGATCGAGGCCTACAACGCCGCGGTCGGCACCGGGATACCGTTCAATCCCAACCTCAAGGACGGGCGCCGCACCACGGGCCTGGCGATCGACAAATCGAACTGGGCCAACGTGCTCGACACGCCTCCGTTCGAGGCCTACGCGGTGACCTGCGGCATCACCTTCACGTTCGGCGGGCTGCGCATCGACACCAGGGCCAGGGTGATCAGCACCGACGGCGAGCCGATACCCGGTCTGTATGCCGCGGGCGAGCTGGTGGGCGGCATCTTCTACTTCAACTACCCCGGCGGCACCGGGCTGACCAACGGCTCGGTGTTCGGCAGGATCGCGGGCACGAGCGCGGCCTCCGGCGCCAGGCAGTGAAGCGCCGGCGTCGCGCCCGCCGCGAGGAGCTCGGTCTCACCAAGGCCGAGTTCGCGCTCCTGCGGCGCCTGCGCACGCCGGAGAAGATCCAGGATTTCCTGTTCGGGCTGAAGCAGAATTTCGAGCCGAACGGCGACAGCTGCCGGCCGGTGCGGGTGGTGCTGCGCGAGCGCAACGCGCACTGCATCGAAGGCGCGATGCTCGCCGCGGCGGCGCTGTGGGTCCACGGCGAGCCGCCGCTGCTGATGGACCTGCGCGCGGTGCACGACTTCGACCACGTGGTCGCGCTGTTCCGGCGCAAAGGCTTCTGGGGCGCGATCTCCAAAACCAACGGCGCCTACCTGCGCTGGCGCGACCCGGTGTACCGCAGCCTGCGCGAGTTGGCGATTTCGTATATGCACGAGTACTCCAACAAGCGCGAGTACAAGTCGCTGCGCGAGTACTCGCTGCCGTTCGACCTGCGCCGGGTCGACCCGGCGATCTGGGCCGCGGGCGAAAAGGACGCCTGGCAGGTCGCCGAGATGCTGGAAGACGTGCGCCATTTCCGTCTGGTGACGCACGCGCAGGCGCGCAAGCTTACTCGCCGCGACCCCTTCGAGCGCATGGTCGGCGCGCTGCTTCAGTACCGCAAGCCGAACAAGAAGCTCAGGAAAGGTTCTTCTTGAAAAAAGCGATCGTGCGCTGCCAGGCGAGCTGCGCCGCTTGCTCGCGGTAGCGCGGGGTCGAGTTGTTGTGAAAGCCGTGCTGCGTGCCGGGATAGCGGTGCATCTCGTAGCGCACGCCGGCGGCCTTCAGCGCCGCCTCGTAGCCCGGCCACATCGCGTTGATGCGGGGGTCGTTTTCCGCGAACTGCAGCAGCAGCGGCGCACGGATCTGTGCCACCGCTTCCGAGGGCGGGGCCGCGCCGTAGAACGCCACCCCCGCCTGCAGCTCCGGGCCGAGCGCGACCGCGAGCTGGTTTACCATGCCGCCGCCCCAGCAGAACCCCACCGCGCCCAGCTTGCCGTTCGACAGCGCGTGCGCTTTCAGGAAGCGCGCGCTGTTGAGCATGTCGGTGCGCAGCTTCGCCTGGTCGAGTTTCGCCTGCAGCTCGCGCCCGTCGTCGTCGTTGCCCGGATAGCCGCCGGCCGG
>DAHVFK010000093.1 GCA_027317055.1 Betaproteobacteria bacterium
CGAGGTAGCGTGCCCAGGCGAAAAACGCCAGGTTGGCGAGCACCAGGAGCAGGAAGAGGGTGCGCATCCCGTAGTTCGCGTCCTAGGACGCCGTCGCGGCCGGGCGTTCGCTCAGCGCGATGCGTGCCAGCCCCTCGAGCACCAGGTTTTCGACATAGCGGGCGGGGACCTCGAGCTGCTCGATGAGCGCGCGCCCGGCGCCGCCACCGACCAGGCAGATCGTGCCGTGCCCCATCTTGCGGTACATGCGCTCGACGGCGCCGGCTTGCGCATGACGGCAGCCGGTCTCGATCGCGTCCAGCGTGTTGCGCGGCGCGTCCCTGAAGCTGCCTTCCTGGATCGGCAGCCGCCCGGTGTGCTCGTGCAGGACAAAGCGCATCAGGTCGACGCCGGGAAGGATGATCCCGCCGAGGAACTCGCCCCGCGCCGAAAGCATATCCGCGGTAGTCGCGGTGCCGGCGTTCACCACCAGGCAGGCACCGTCCTGTAGGGCGCGCGCGGCGACGAGCGCCGCCCAGCGGTCGGCGCCGAGTCGCTGCGGCTCCTCGTAGCCGTTACGCACCCCGCAGCGCTCGGCCTCGCCCCGCAGCCACAAGGGCTCGGCCTCGAAGATGCTGGTCCAGTTCACCAGCAGCTCGTGCGCGCCGTCGCCGGCGACGTTGGAAATGACGATTCGTTCCGGCTCCTCGTGCGTTGCGACGAACGGGTTGATGTCGTGGCTCGCGGCGGCGAACTCGATCAGCGATACGGTCGCGAGGTGGGCCCATTGGCGACCGTCGTGCCAGCCCCACTTCACGCGCGAGTTCCCGGCGTCGATGGCGAGGATCATGCCGCTCTCGCCGACACCACCCGCCCGCTGCGAATCGCCCGCATGCCGGTCCGGGTGCGCAGGCGCAGGCCGCCGTCCTCGGCCAGGCCATCCGCCACGCCCGCCAGCACGCGGCCGTCTGCGAGCCGAATCCGCAGGCGCTGCCCGGCGTAGGCGTGCATCGCCTCCCATTCCTGCTTGAACGCCGCCAGGCCGTGCGCGTCGAAGGCGTCGAACGCCGCCAGCAGCTCGCCCGCCACCCGTGCGGCGATCGCGTTGCGTGAAGGCAGCGGGTCGACGAACTCCTGCAGCGCGGCGATGCGGCGGCCAAGGCGCGCTTCCAGGCCCGGCGTGGTGCGGCAATTAATGCCGATGCCGGTGACCGCGACCAGCTCGCGGCCTTGGAGTCGGGTCTCGATCAGGATGCCGCCGACCTTCCCGCCGCGCACCAGCAAGTCGTTCGGCCACTTGAGGGCGGCGTCGGCCGCCCCGAGAGCGCGCAGGGCGCGCACCGCAGCGACGCCCGCCGCAAGCGGCAGGGCGGCGAGCGCTCGCGGCGCGCAGGAAAATCCGCGCCGCAGCGACATCGTAAGCGCGGTGCCGACGCACGAAAGCCAGCGCCGGCCGCGCCGGCCCCGACCGGCGACCTGCTCCTCGGCGAGCAGCAGGCGCGCGCCGGGCGGCGTCGCTTCGGCGAGCAGGGTGGAGCTGGTCGACAAGCAGGCGTGCGCGACGTCGACGCGAAGTCGCGCGGCGCGGGGGCCGAGGCCGCGCGCGATGTCCGCCGCGTCGAGGAAATCGAACGGCGCAAAGAGGCGCGCGGCGCCGTTGTCGGTCTTCACGAGCCCCGTGTGCTCGAGCCGCGCGAGGCAGCGCTCGACCTCGGCGGGGCGCGCATCGCAGTCGGCAGCGAGCTCGCGCGCGGAGCGCGGCGCCTGCACGCCGAGCGCGCGCAGGAGATCGATGGCGAGGGACCGCATGCCCGAAGTATATGAGATCAGCCCGCGCCGAACGCGAAGTCGCGCCCGGGCGCGGCCGCAAACAGCGCGCGGGTGTATTCGTGCCGCGGGCCGCCGAAGACCTGGAGGGCCGGTCCCTGCTCGACGATGCGGCCGTGCGACATGACCGCGACGTAGTCGCAGACCTGGGCCGCAACACGCAGGTCGTGGGTGATGAACAGCATCGCCAGGTTCAGCCGCGCGCGGATCTCCTCGAACAGCGCAAGCACCTGTGCCTGCACCGAGACGTCGAGCGCGGATACCGCCTCGTCGGCGATCAGCAACTCGGGCTCCATGGCCAGCGCCCGCGCGATGCAGATGCGCTGGCGCTGCCCGCCCGAGAACTGGTGCGGATAGCGGTTCAGCACGCCGGGGTCCATGCGCACCAGCTCCATCAGGCGGCGCGCCCGTTCGAGCGCCTCGCGCCGCGAAAGGCCGTAGTTGCGCGGCCCTTCGATGATCGCCTCGCCCACCGTGCGGCGCGGGTTGAGCGAGCGGTACGGGTCCTGGAACACGATCTGGACCTTGCGCCGCAGCGGTCGCAGCGCGGCGCGCGACCGCGTGGCGATGTCCTCGCCGCCGAGCCGGATCTGGCCGCCGCTCGGGTCGATCAGGCGCACGATGCAGCGCGCCACGGTCGACTTGCCCGATCCCGACTCGCCCACGATGCCGAGCGTCTGGCCGCGCCGGACCTCGAGCGTGACGTCGTCCGCCGCGTTCACCGCGCGCCGCCCCGAGAACCAGCCGCGGTCGACATAGGTCTTCGACAGCCCGCGCGTCTCCAGCACCAGCGGGGCGGAGGCGTCGGCGCTGCGCCCCTGCGGATGGACCTTCGGCACTGCCGCGATCAGCATCCTGGTGTAGAAGTGCTGCGGCCGCATCAGCACCTCGATCTTCGCCCCCAGCTCGACCATCTCGCCCAGGCGCAGGACTGCGACGCGGTGTGCGATCTCGGCCACGACGCCGAAGTCGTGGGTGATGAACAAAACGCCCATGCCGTGGCGCGCCTGCAGCTCCTGGATCAGCTTCAGGATCTGTGCCTGCGTGGTGACGTCGAGCGCGGTGGTCGGCTCGTCGGCGATCAGCAGGACCGGTTCCAGCACAAGCGCCATCGCGATCACGATGCGCTGGCGCTGGCCGCCCGAGAGCTGGTGCGGGTACGAGGCGACGATGCGCTCCGGATCCGGCAGCGCGACTTCGTGCACGATATCGAGGATTTTCGCCCGCCGTTCGCCGGGCGCGAGGCGCGTGTGCTGGCGCAGCACCTCGTCGATCTGCGCGCCGCATGTCATGACCGGGTTGAGCGCGGTCATCGGCTCCTGGAACACCATCGACATGCGCGTGGCGCGCAGCTCGCGCAGGCGCTCCGGGCGCAGCTTCACCACGTCCTCACCTTCGAGCAGAATGCTGCCGCCGGTAACCGGCAGCGCCGGCGGCAGCAGGCCCATCAGCGCCTGCGCGATGACGGACTTGCCCGAGCCCGACTCGCCCACCAGGCAGACGATCTCGCCGCGCTCGACGTTGAACGAAACGCGCTCGACCGCGCGCCGGCGATCTCCGCCCGCGGGCAGCGCCACCGATAGGTCGCGCACCTCGAGCACCGCGCTCATACGCGCCTCGCCATTTTGGGATCGAGCGTGTCGCGCAACCCATCGCCGAGGATGTTCACCGCGAGCACCGTGACCGCGAGGAACAGTCCCGGGAAGAACACGTTGTGCGGATACTCGTTGAACTGGACCCGGCCCTCGGCCATGATGTTGCCCCAGGTCGGAATGTCCGGCGGCAGGCCGACGCCGAGGAAGGAAAGGATGGACTCGAGCAGGATGGCCGAGGCGCAGATGTAGGTGCCCTGCACGATCAGCGGCGCGATGGTGTTGGGCAGAATGTGGCCGAACATGATCTTCCAAGTCGGGGTGCCGAGCGAAACCGCCGCCTCGACGTACGGCTCCTCGCGGATCGACAGCACCAGAGAGCGAACCAGGCGCGTGACGCGCGGAATCTCGGGGATCGCGATCGCGATCACGACCGTGGTCAGGCTGCCGCGCCACAATGCCACCAGCGCGATTGCCACCAGGATGCCGGGGATCGCCATCAGCCCATCCATGAAGCGCATCAACACGCCGTCGAGCCAGCGCAGGTAGCCGGCGCCGAGCCCCGCGGAGATGCCGAAGGCGAGCGCGAGCAGCGCCACCAGGAGCCCGACGCTGAGCGACACCCGGGCGCCGTAGATCACCCGGCTGTAGATGTCGCGCCCGAACGAGTCCGAGCCCATGAGGAAGCGATGCGGGATGGTGTCGCCGTCCAGCGTGGTGATCTGGCCCGTCATGCCCGGCCGCAGGTCGCGGCTGCCGGCGTCGAACAGTGTCGGGTCGACCGTGCCGAGCAAAGGCGCCGCGAGCGCGATCGCGACCAGCAGCACGAGCACGCTGCCGCCGATGCGCACCGACCAGTTGCGCCGCAGCCGGCGCCAGGCCGACTCGTGCTGGCGTACGCCCGCGGCTTCGACCGAGAAGGCGTCGGCGTCCATCAGTAGCGGATCCGGGGATCGAAGATCACGTACGACAGGTCGATCAGCAGGTTGACCACCACGTACACGAAGGAGAAGAACAGGATCACGCCCTGGATGGTCGGGAAGTCGCGCGCCAGCACTGCGTCGACCGTGAGGCGGCCCAGGCCCGGGATCGCATACACCGACTCGGTCACCACCACGCCGCCGATCAGCAGCGCCACGCCGATGCCGATCACGGTCACGATCGGCACCGCGGCGTTGGCGAGCGCGTGCGCGATCAGCACGCGCGATTCGGGCAGCCCCTTGGCGCGCGCGGTGCGGATGTAGTCCTCGCCCAGCGCCTCGATCATCGAGGCCCGCGTCACCCGCGCGATCAGCGCAATGTAGATCACCGATAGGGTGATCGAGGGCAGGATCAGGTGGCGCAGGAACGGCCAGAAGCCGTCGCCGATCCTCTTGTAGCCCTGCACCGGCAGCCAGCCGAGTTTGAGCGAGACGATCCATATCAGGATGTAGGCCAGCACGAACACCGGGATCGAGAAGCCGAGCACGGAAAAGCCCATCAGCGCGCGGTCGAACCAGCCCCCGAAGCGCCAGGCGGCGATCACGCCGAGCGGCACCGAGACCAGCACGGCGATGACCAGCGTGAAGCTCGCCAGCGCAAGGGTCGGCTCGAGCCGCTGCGCGATCAGGTCGGTGACCTTGATCTTGAAGTAGAACGACTCGCCCAGGTCGCCGCGCAGAATGTGCGAGACCCAGATGCCGAACTGCACGATGATCGGCTTATCCAGCCCGAGGCTGATTCGGATCTGCGCGATCTGGTCGCGGCTGGCCGCGTCGCCGGCGAGAATCGCCGCCGGATCGCCCGGGGTCAGGCGCAGCAGCAGGAACACCAGCACCGCGACGATCACCAGCACGGGAATCGTCGACAGCAGTCGGCGGGCGATGAACTTGTACACGATGGCTCGAAAAAAAACGGCTCCGGGGATCAGCCCGGAGCCGTCATGCTAGCGCAGCGGCTCAGTTCTTCTTCACGTTCCAGTAGAAGTCGCCCGGTCCGACCACCAGACCCGTGATGCCCGTGCGCAGCGCCACCGGGTTGATGTACTCGCCGAGTGGCGCGTGCGTGCCGTAGGCGAAGGCCTCGGCCTGGATCTCCGCGGCGAGCTTTTTGCGCTTGCCGAGGTCGAGCTCGCGCGCGAATTGGGCCTTGAGCTGTTCGATCTTGGGATCGTCCGGCCAGCCGAACCAGGACGCCTTCTCGCCCTTGGTGTCGAGCGCCGCGTTGCTCAAGGGGCTCCATATGTCGGGCGCCACCCACGCGGTGCAGAACATGTTCCAGCCACCCTGCGAGGGAGGATCCTTCTTGGCGCGGCGCGAAACCAGCGTCTGCCAGTCCATCGCCTGCAGGTCGACCTTGAACCCGGCCTGGCGCATCAGCTGCGCGGCGACGTCGGGCAGCTTCTGGATCGCCGCCAGGTCGGTCGGCTTCATCAGCACCACCGGCGTGCCGTCGTAGCCCGATGCCTTGAGCAGCTCGCGCGCCTTGCGCATATTGGACTTGGCCATGATCTCGCTGCCGGCGGTGGTCGCGTAAGGCGTGTTGCAGGTGAACATCGACGGGCAGGTGTGGTAGTACTCCTTCACCCCGACCTGGGCCTGGAGGAAAGCTTCCTGACGGAACGCGGCCAGCGCGGCGCGCCGCACCGCCGCCTTGTCGAACGGCGGGTGCAGGGCGTTGAAGCGGCACATGTACTGGAAACCCATTGGGTCGCGATTGAAGACCTCGACGCCCTTGATCTCCTTCAGCTGGCCGTAGCTCTCGAAGGCCGGACGCTCGAGGATGTCGACTTCGCCCTTGGCCAGCGCGTTGACCTGCGACTGCGGGTCGCGCAGCGCGAGGTTCCATTCGACCCGGTCGACGTACACTCGCTTGCCGCCGGTCGTGCCCGAGGCGGGCTCCTTGCGCGGCACGTACTTGGTGTTCTTGATGTATACCGCCCTGTCGCCCGGCTTGAACTCGTCCTTCTTGAAGATGTACGGCCCGGAGCCGGTGTAGTCGTCGATCTGCTTGAACGGGTCGGTCTCGGCCACGCGCTTGGGCATGATGAACGGCACGTTCGACGACGGCTTGCCCAGGGCCTCGAGCACGAAGCCGCAGGGTTCCTTCAGCTTGAGCACGAAGGTATCGGGCGCGGGCGTTTCCATCTCCTCGACGAAGGTCATCAGCTGCTGTCCCAGGGCATCCCGCCGGCCCCAGCGCTTGAGCGATGCCACCACGTCCTCGCTCGTCACCGGCGCGCCGTCGTGGAACGCGAGCCCCGTCCGCAGCTTGAAGGTCCAGGTCTTGCCGTCCTTCGACATGGTCCAGGTATCGACCATCTGCGGCTTGATGCGGGCCTTGGCGTCGGTGCCGAACAGCGTGTCGTAGATCATGTAGCCGTGGTTGCGGCTCATGTACGCGGTGGTCCAGATCGGGTCGAGGATCGACAGGTTGGAGTGCGGCACCACGCGCAGCACCTTGCCCTGCGCAAAGGCGCCCGGCGAAGCGCCCATGGCGGCGAACGCGGCGGCGAGCACGGCGATTCTGCGAAATGAGATCATTTGGGTCTCCGGGAAGGGCAGCCCTGACACGATAATTGAACGCTTACGCCCCAGCAAGCATCCACCAGCAAACAGCAAGGACCTCCCATGGCACGCATCGCGGTCGGCGGCTTTCAGCATGAGACCAACACCTTCGCGCCCTCGCGCGCCGACTACGCCGCGTTCGAGGCCGGCGGCGGCTGGCCCGGGGTCCAGTACGGGCATGCGGTCTTTGAGGCGGTCGAAGGCGCCAATATCCCGGCCGCCGGGGCGATCCAGGCCCTGCGCGGTCTGGGCCACCGGCTGGTCGGGACCGCCTGGGCCGCGGCCAGCCCGTCGGCGCACGTCACCCGCGACGCTTTCGAACGCATCCTCGGCGGCATGATCGAGAACCTCGAGGCGGCGCTGCCGGTGGACGGCGTCTACCTCGACCTGCATGGGGCGATGGTCACCGACGCGCACGACGACGGCGAAGGGGAGATCCTGCGCCGCGTGCGCGAAGTGGTCGGCGCGCGGGTGCCGGTCGCCGCCAGCCTCGATCTGCACTGCAACCTGACGCGCGCCATGCTCGAGCGCGCCGATGCGCTGGTTGCCTACCGCACTTACCCACACGTCGACATGGCCGACACCGGCGCGCGCGCCGCGCGCCTGCTCGATCGCATGCTCAAATCGGGCTCGCGCCTCGGCATGGCCTCGCGCACGCTCGACTTCCTCACCGGGCTGCCCTCGCAGTCTTCCTTCATCGAGCCCTGCCGCGGCCTCTACCGCGAGCTGGGCGAGCTGGAGAACGTCAACGACGTGGTGCTTTCGTTCACCCCCGGCTTTCCCATGGCGGATTTCGAGGAGTGCGGCATGGCGGTGTTCGGCTACGGCGGCGACGAGCGCGCGGTCGGCGCCGCGGTCGAGCGCCTGCGCGAGGCGGTGGCGGGCGCCGAGCGCGACTTCGCGCTCGAGCTGCACGCACCGGATGACGCGGTGCGGCGCGCGCGCAGCATCGGCGAGCCAGGGGCGCCGGTGGTGCTGGCCGATACCCAGGACAATCCCGGTGCGGGCGGCAACGGCGACACCACCGGGCTGCTCGCGGCGCTGGTGCGCCAGAACGCGCCCGACGCGGCGCTCGGCCTGCTGATCGACGCGGCCGCGGCGAAGCGCGCGCACGAGGCGGGCCAGGGCGCGACGCTCGCCTTCTCGCTCGGCGGCAAGTCGGGCATCGCCGGCGACGCGCCATTCGCGGGCGAGTTCACCGTCGAGCGGCTGGCCGACGGCAATTTCACCTGCACCGGGCCGATGTTCAAGGGCTTTCGCATGACCCTGGGGCCGATGGCGCTGCTCAGGAGCCGCGCCGCGCCGGGGGTGCGGGTCGCGCTCGCCTCGAAGAAGGTGCAGGCCGCCGACCAGGAGATGCTCCGCCACCTCGGCCTCGAGCCGCGGCGCGAGCGCATCCTGGGGCTCAAGAGCTCGGTCCACTTCCGCGCCGACTTCGAGCCGATCGCGCGCGAGATCCTGGTGGTCAAGGCGCCCGGTCCGGCGCTCGCCGACCCGTCCGAGTTCAACTGGACCAAGCTGCGCAAAGGCCTGCGCCTGCGCCCGCTCGGGCCGGCCTACGGGGGCTAGCGCCCCGTGCGCGCGTGGGATCAGTCGGGCTCGGGCCAGGCCTTCTGCGCCGGGCGCAGGGCCTCGAGCGTGTGCGCAAGCCGCAGCACGCCGAGGTCGTCGAAGCGGTGTCCGATCAGCTGCACGCCGACCGGCAGCCCGTCGGCGCTGAAGCTCCAGTTGAGCGACGCCGCGGGCTGTTCGGACATGTTGTACGGCACCGTAAAAGCGATGTGCGGCAGCGCATCGTGCGGGTCGTTGCCCGGCGCCGGGCTGTCGGCCTCGTAGGGCAGGATCGGCGAGACGGGCGAGAGGACGAAATCGTAGCGCCGGCAGGCCGCGACCGCGGCTTCGCGCATCGCCATCACCAGACCGTAGGCCTCGATCACGTCGCGCCCGCTGAAATTCTTCGCGCGCCAGCTGCACCATTCGGCGATGAACGGCAACACCTTGGCCTGCTTGGCGGCGGGGAGCTGCGCGTAGTCGTGATAGGAGCGCGCTTCGAAGAAGCGGCACATGCCATCGAGCATCGCAGGGCTGAGAAAGCTTCGCATTTCCTCGACCGCGCAGCCCGCCGTCTCGAGGGCGCGCGCGGCAGCGGCCGCTGCCGCGGCGACCTCCGGGTGCACCGGCAGGCCGCAGCGCATGTCCGCCAGAAAGCCGATCCTGAGCGATTTCAGGTCCAGCCCTTCCAGCCGCGCGAGGTAGTCCGTCTCCTGCGGCGGCAGGCTCATGAAGTCGCGCGCGTCAGGCCGCGTGAGCAGGTTCATCATCAACGCGGCGTCGGCCACGCGGCGCGTCATGGGTCCGGTAGCCCGTCCCATGTACGGCGGGTGGATCGGCACCCGCCCGAGCGAGGGCTTGAGGGCGAAGATGCCGCAATGGGTCGCCGGCAGGCGCACCGAGCCGCCGATGTCGGTGCCAAGGTGCAGCGGGGCGTAGCCGGCCGCGGCGGCTGCCCCGGCGCCAGAGCTCGAGCCGGAGGTGTTGCGATCGAGCCGCCAGGGGTTGCGAGTCACCCCGTGCAGGCTCGAAAGGCCCGATGAAAGCATGCCGTAGTCGGGCATCGTGGTCTTGCCGAGGATCACCGCACCGCCCTCGCGCAGGCGCGCCACGGGCGGGGCGTCGGCCGTGGCCGGCGGGGCGTCCTCGTTCGCCAGTGTGCCGATCGGCGCCGGGTCGCCGCGGGTGGCGATGTTCTCCTTGATCGTCACCGGCACGCCGTCGAGCGCCGACAGCGGCGCCCCGGCGCGCCAGCGCGCCTCGGCCGCCCGGGCCTGGGCAAGCGCGCCGTCGCGGTCGACGCGGTACATCGCGTTCAGCTTCTGCTCCCAGGCGTCGATGCGCGCCAGCAGCGCGTTCGCGACCCCCACCGGCGACAGTTCGCGCCGCCGGTACCGGGCGATCAGCTCGGTTGCTGACAATTCGTAGATGGGTGGCATCGCCGCTCTCTTGCGCTTCGGGTGAATATATACTCCACGCCAGGTTCCCCGGGGCCCGCGGGCGCGTCCGACTGCAATATTCG
>DAHVFK010000094.1 GCA_027317055.1 Betaproteobacteria bacterium
CGAGCAACGCGTCCCTTAGACGAGATATCGGGGCTACTGAATTTTGGCACTCGTGTCGAAGAGCTTGTCGCGCAGGGACGCGAAGACGCCAATTTTGCGCTGGAGAAGTTCAATCCCAATAGCCCGAAGACATGGGCAAAGGAGCTTCGCCCGCAGAACTAGAATCTCTGACGTCTGCTGGAGTGCCTCGACGCACCGACCGAACGCTTCTCGACAACGTTGACAGGTCTTGCTAGCCTAAAGTGCAGACGTTTCTCTTCGTCACCGAACGGATCGGGACAGTGGTGTCCTAATCCGTTCACGTGACGAGGAGAGGTACATGACAGAGGGCATGATCGAGCCTGCGTCTTTTGGGACTCAGGTGGAAACGCGCTTCACGTATCCCGCGGCTTACAGGCCGAAGTGTCTCGCCGAACAGGTCGCGCGTCTCAAAAGCCTCTTTTTCTTCCAGCGGCTGGGTGGTGTCTCTGAACTTCAGTGTCAGCAACGCCTTCCTCAGGGTGCTGAAGGATGGTTCGCGATTCCCCGATGGGATGTCATCGCATCGACTTACGGGGAAGCGGTCAAGAAGGTGACCGCAAAGATCGGCAAGGTGCATCGCAAAAGGATCTATTACTCCTGGCACCGCCATGCGCTTGGTTCAGAGTATCTTCGCCGGCATGGGCGTGTCGAGTACTGGTGGAGGCAAATTGCCTCCCAGCAGGGAAATAGACCGATCCTTGTCGTGCCTGCGCAATTCGGGTTTCTGCATCGAGGACGATCGGTGCAACGAGCGCGAGCACTCATGAGAGACGACTTCGAATTCGGTCTTGGCGCATTCGAAGTGGGAATCATGCTGCTGACGCACCCGGAGCGGCTCGTGTACGACGGCCGGCACAACGGCCATTGGATCGATTGTCCCGGCGACGAGTACAGCTGGGCGGCCGATGGCGTCTATGATAATGACGCTCCGCGTTTCTCCTCCGGCTATTCAAACGAGCTGGTGTTTGGTACTAACCACTCTTACGAGGCGGCCGAGTACTCCGCGCCGGCATCAGCGTTCATTTCATGGGGTGGTACCTACCTAGAACCCCGCAAGCTCTCTACTGATTCATAGCTTCTTGATCCTTCGAGTTATTGGGTCATCCACATGGATGGCCCAATTTTAATGGGTCGCGACACGGCTCAATCGGTGGCGATCCGGATACAGAACTGTTGCACCATGCGAATCGACGCGATCGCCCCCGACGAGATTGTTGCGGTGCTCGACGAGCTTCAGGTGGGGGGCGTCGACCGCCGAAAGCACGGTGCGCGGCTACAAGGTCAACTCGAAGCGGCAGGTCCTCTCATGTGAGGACCTTACGCAGCGCCGATCGGCGCTCGCGGAGGTGCTTGCGCGGTCGATCACACGACCAGGCGGAGACTCGGGAGCGTGAACGCTGTCGGCTTCGGAGAACGTAGACGGGGCGGTACCTGGCTTGCCTAGGGACCCTCGGTCCACCTCAATCTCGAAGCTGGATCGGTTCACTCAGCGCGCAATTTCAGGAAAGGGAGGCGACGGTCAGCGAACACGAAGCCATCGCGCTCGACAATTTTTCCTACAACGGCCTCGACCGAGTGGTGGAACATGGGGCCGTCGAAAGCAAAGGTACGGAATTCGCCATGCTCGCCGCACGGATCGATGTTTTCGGGCACCGCGTTGACAAAGGCGGCGTCGAAGAGTCGCCCCGCCCATTCGCGGGGGGCTTGCTTGGGATCGACGCACGTGATGTACGCGCGCAGGCCGCCTGCCACCATCTCTCGCGCAAGGGCCCGGGTCGGCAGCCCCCAAAGAGGAAACAGCGGCCCGATGCCCGTTCCCGCAAGTTTCTCCTCGCGGTAGCGGCGGATGTCCTCCAGGAACAGGTCCCCGAATGCAAAGTGCGTCACGCCACGTCGCTTCGCCTCCTCGACGAACGCCGACATCACTGTTTCGTAGGTTTCGTTCGGGCAGGGGTAAGGAATGGGTATAGCGTCAAGCGGCAAGCCGATGCGTGCGGCCTGCGCATCGAGAAGCGTGCGTCGCACTGCGTGCATGGCGACGCGGTCGAACTCACGATTGACCGTGGTAAATAGCCCCGCGAGCTCAACATCCGGATCGCTACGCAACAGGTGCAGGGCCCAGGCGCTATCTTTGCCACTGCTCCATGAAAGCATCACGCGCTTGGTCATTCACTTACTCGCCGGACGCGGTGCGACGATAGATACGATCGTGCAGCCACAGCGCCATATCGGGATCGTAGCTCGCCGTCGGTGCCTTTGAGCGCGTTTGACACACTTAAGGTCTGGGGGATCTGGTGTATCTCTGAGCGTTGGAGCCGCCGCGATCGAGTTAGTCTACCCATCCGGCGCCGAGTACCGACGCCGCTAGGCATTCGGGACTCGTGCCTTCTGGTGCGATAGATTCCACCGATCTCCCATGTCGCGATGGACCGCGTCGGCCGGCAGCCCGAGGAATCGAGCAACCAGTACTCGGTGCTTCAGGAATAAGATCGTCTCGCCGCGCTCCCAATCTCCCCACGTCCCTTCATCGACCCCAAGTTGCCGCGCGGCTTTCTTGATCGACCAGCCCATCGCCCGGCGTTTTGCGAGAAGGAGCCCCTGAAGGCTTTCGGGTTCCGGGAAAGGGTCATAGTCCAAGAACCGTAAGATGGCGGGCATGGACTCAATCGGCGGCTCGGTGTGGCCCCTCTCCCAGTTCAGGACGGTCCATGAGTTGATCCCGAGTCGTTCGGCCGCCTGCGTCTGGGTGAGCTTCAACTCTAGCCGTCGTTTCTTAACGTGCTCACCTAGCGACCGGGGCTCAAAATCAGTTTTCTTTGGTTTCAATGCCTTAAGCGTTATGGGGAGGCATGGCAAAAAGGCAACGCGGCCATGCCCCTGCGGCCACTGCGGCGCGCCCGGCGGTCGCTGCCGCTGCACCCCGGAACGCATTGCGCGCTACCGCGGACGCGTATCGGGACCGCTCGCAGATCGGATAGACATCAAACTGGAAGTCCCCGCGCCGCGCGAGGCGGAGCTGGTCGGACCGGTCGCTGGCGAGCCGACGGCGGCCATTCGACAGCGCGTGGTGCGGGCGCGCGACGCGCAGATCGCCCGCCAGGGCAAGCCCAACGCCCTGCTGGAGACGCGCGAGATCGACCGCTACTGCGGTACCGATCGCGACGGCGACCAGCTCCTGCGCCACGCTCTCGCGCGTCTGTTGCTTTCCGCCCGCGCCTATCACCGCGTGCTGCGCGTAGCGCGCAGCATTGCCGATCTGGGCGGCCGAGGCACCATTGCGGCGGAGCACATCGCCGAAGCGATCCAGTACCGCCGGCTCGACGCAAGCTTCTGACGCGGTCTGCTAGAGTTTTGGTTCGCATGGCCACCTACGCGATCGGCGACGTTCAGGGATGCTACGACGAGCTGCGAGCGCTTCTCGCGCGGATCGGATTCGATTCCGCGAGGGACCGGCTGTGGTTCGTCGGCGATCTGGTAAACCGCGGACCGAAATCGCTCGAGGTGCTGCGCTTCGTACGTTCGCTGGGAGACGGCGCGACAGTGACGGTGCTGGGAAACCACGACTTGCATCTGCTGTGCCTCGCAGAGGGTTTTGCGAAGCGGCGCAAGGACGACACCCTGGATGCGGTGCTCGCCGCTCCAGACGCGGCGGACTTGCTCGGCTGGCTGCGCGGACGGCCACTGATGTACCGCGAAGGCGCCCACGCCATGGTGCACGCGGGCTTGCTTCCGCAGTGGGATATCGAGAGGGCGCTGTCCCTCGCCGCCGAGGTCGAGGCCGCCTTGCGCGCGCCCGGTTACCGCGAATTCCTCGCCGAGCTATACGGCAGCAAGCCGACACGCTGGGGCGACGCGCTTGAAGGCTGGGATCGCCTGCGGGTCATCGTCAACGCGATGACACGCATGCGTTTCTGCTCGCCCGAGGGCGTAATGGATTTTCACGTCAAAAGCGACAAGGCGCCCGCAGGCTACTTGCCCTGGTTCGAAGCGCGACCGACGCGCGATGAGCCGAAGATCGTCTGTGGCCACTGGTCGGCGCTCGGCCTCAGGCTGACCGCACGGGTCAGTGCATTGGACGCCGGGTGCGTGTGGGGCGGTTCACTCGCTGCGCTCCGGCTCGAGGACGGCGCGCTGGTGCAGCTACCGTGCCGGGGCTACCAGGGGGTCACCGAGGAGTGACTCGCGAACGGTCTGATTCGTGCTGCGCCGACGCTAACCGTTAGCGCCAGGGAGTGAAGCCGAACGCGCTCCTGTAGCGCTCCTCGATCTCGTCGCGCGACGGGGTATGGTTCTGCGCCCCGCGCCGGGCAATCTTGATCGCTCCCATCACCGCGCCGAGCCGTCCGGTGCTGGGCCAGTCCCAGCCGTTGACCACGCCGTACAGCAGACCAGCCCGATAGGCGTCGCCGCAGCCGGTTGGATCGACCAGCGCGTCGGCCTTGACGCTCGGAATCTCATGCCGCTTGCCTGCCGCGTGTACCACAGAGCCGTTGGCGCCGAGGGTCACGACCAGCGCCTTGACCTCGCGCGAGATCGCGTCGAGCGTTCGACCGCTTTTTTCCTGCAAAAGCTTGCCCTCATAGTCGTTGACCGCGACGTAGTCCGCGAGCGCGATGAGTTCGTCCAGCTCTTCGGCCGAGAACATCGGCAACCCCTGGCCGGGGTCGAACACGAAGGGGATCCGGTGCTGGGCGCATTCGCGCGCATGCTGCTGCATGCCCTCTTTGCCGTCCGGGCCGATGAGCGCGAGCCGGACGCCCGGTCGTGCGTCGACGTGGTTCCGGTGCGAGTCGTTCATCGCGCCCGGATGAAATGCCGTAATTTGATTGTCGTCGAGGTCGGTCGTGATGAACGCCTGCGCCGTGAATTGGCCCGGAATGCGCTTGAGCAGCTGCGTACCGATGCCGAGCCGCTCGAGTCGCCCAATGTACGGATCGATGTCCTCTCCCACCGTCGCCATGAGCAGCGGATCCGTGCCCAGCAGCTTAAGGTTGTAACAGATGTTGCCCGCCGTTCCCCCGAACTCCCGCCGCATCTCTGGTGTGAGAAAGCAAACGTTCAGGATGTGCAGCTGGTCGGCGAGCAGGTGGTTCTTGAAGCGATCCGGAAACACCATGATGGTGTCGTACGCGATCGAGCCTGTGACGAGTATCTGCAAAAGAGCTCCGTGGTCTAGGGAAAGAAAAGGTATAGGCGATATCCGGTGGCGCGCACGCGGCTGGTGTCGAAATGCAGCCGCACCACCACCTCCGCACCGGGGCCGATGCCGTTCAGTACGCCGCGACTGCGCGATGCGGCGGCGACATAGTCGGTCGGCACCAGCACGCGCCGCACGACGGCCTGATCGTTTTCATCGGTCAGCGTGAGCTCGAGGTCGGGGTACTCCTGCGGGAACGCAGCGCGGTTGCGGATCACGGCGTTTAGAACGATCAGATGCTCGTGACCGGGATCGGCCTGGAGGTCGGAGGACTCGATGCTCATTAACTCGGGGCGGCGCGGAAGTCTGACGCTGCAGCCGTAAACCCTGCACGTCGCGACCAGGTAGGGGCGCAGCTCCGGCACCAGAAGCGCGACTTCGGTACGGGAATACAGCACGACCTGTCCTGCCAGGCCGAGCAGCGCCACCAGTGCAAGAAAACCCCACAGGAAGCGTAGCCGCGATCGCGGCGGCTCGTCTTCCATGAACTCGGGCACGGGCTCGGACTTGGTCGGCTCGCGAGGCACCGTCCACGCCGGCGGCGCAGGGGCCCTGGCCGGCGGGCGGCTTGCCGCCGGCTCGACCGCCGTCATATCAAGCTCGATGGTCACGTCTGGCGACGCACGCGCCTGCCGGCGCGAAGGGTCGAAAAGGCCGAGTTGCGGCGATGGCTCTCGACTGGCCGGAGCGCCGCCGTGATCCTGTAACGCCGCAACGGCGTCGAACACCGCCGAACACTTGCCGCACCGCACCCTGCCCCCGCGCGCCGCCAGTTGCGCCGGCTGAATGCGAAATGCGGTGCCGCACTTCGGACAGCGCGTTATCAGGTTCACCGGCGTCTGCCTTCGAGCAGGACCCAGCCGCCGTCGCGTGCGCTGGCGGAGAGCGTGACCGCGCGCGCATAGGCGGCGATCACGTCGGAGGCTTGCGTCTCGAGGATGCCGGACAATGCCAGTCGACCTCTTACGCGCGTCAACGAGCAAATCAGCGGCGCAAGCAGGATCAGAGGATTGGAAAGGATGTTGGCCACGACCACGTCGTAGTCACCGTGCGGCAACTCATCAGGCGCGCAGACCTCAAGGTCGACTTCATTCGCGCGCGCGTTCTCCGCCGCGACCTGAAGCGCCTGAGGATCGATATCGACCGCGCCGATCCGGGCCGCGCCAAGCTTGGCGGCTGCGATCGCCAATATACCGGAACCGCACCCGTAGTCCAGCACGTGCTCGCCGCCTCGAATCTCACGCGCGAGGAACTGAAGTGCCAGCTGCGTGGTCGGGTGGGTTCCAGTGCCGAATGCCATTCCCGGATCGAGCCGCACCAGCGGCGCATCCGAAACAGGGGGAGCGTGCCAGCTGGGTACGATCCAGAGCCGCCCCTCAATCGACACGGGCGCGAATTGCGATTGCGTGCGCCGCACCCAGTCGTCGTCGGCGATGCTGCCGACCTGGTACGCGGGCGGCATCGCTAGCCCGGCCGCGCGCGCTGCGCGCTGAACGACCGCCCCAGCTTCCATCGCCGGCGCGAGCAGCGCGTTCAAACGATGGCGTCGCCAGGCGACCGGCGTCTCCCACGTCGGTTCGGCGTAGCGCGGCACTTCCGCGTCGGTGCCGGCATCCGCGTCTTCGATGCAGACCGACGCTACGCCCTGCTCGAGCAGGGCGTCGGACATCGCCTCGGCTTCCGCCGCCTCGACGTACAGGGTGAGCGACTGCCACGCCATTGCGCTACTTTGCCTTGGGCTGCTGCTCCTGAGCGAGCTTTTGCTCCAGATAGTGGATCGACACACCGCCGCGCATGAAGCGGATATCGTGCAGCAGTTCGCGGTGCAGCGGGATGTTGGTCTGGATGCCCTCGACAACCATTTCCGACAGCGCTACGCGCATGCGGCGGATGGCCTGTTCGCGCGTCGCGCCGTACGCGATGACCTTGCCGACCATTGAATCGTAATTGGGAGGAACGGTGTAGCCCTGGTAAACGTGCGAGTCGACGCGGATACCCGGCCCGCCGGGCGCGTGGTACGACGTAATGCGTCCCGGCGAGGGAGTGAAGCGGTAGGGGTCCTCGGCGTTGATTCGGCACTCGATCGCGTGCCCCCGGATCTGAATGTCCTTCTGGCGGAACTGCAGCTTCTCGCCCGCGGCGACGCGGATCTGCTGCTGGACGATATCGATTCCGGTAATCATTTCGGTAACCGGATGTTCGACCTGCACACGCGTGTTCATTTCAATGAAGTAGAACTCGCCTTCTTCATATAGGAATTCGAAGGTCCCCGCGCCACGGTAGGCGATCTTGCGGCACGCCTCGACGCAGCGCTCCCCGATCTTTTCGCGCACCCTGGCGGTGAGGTCCGGCGCCGGCGCCTCTTCGATGACCTTCTGATGTCTTCTCTGAAGCGAGCAGTCCCGTTCGCCGAGGTAAACCGCGCCCTTGTGGCTGTCGGTTAGGATCTGGATCTCGATATGGCGCGGGTTCTCCAGAAATTTCTCGAGGTAGACCATCGGGTTCGAGAACGCCGCCTGCGCTTCGCCGCGAGTCATGGATACCGCGTTCAGCAACGCGGCCTCGGTGTGCACCACCCGCATGCCGCGGCCGCCCCCGCCGCCCGCGGCCTTGATGATGACCGGATAACCGACCTTGCGCGCAATGCGCACGATCTCCTTCGGGTCTTCGGGCAGCGCGCCTTCAGAGCCGGGGACGCACGGTACTCCGGCCTTGAGCATCGCCTGCTTGGCGGTCACCTTGTCGCCCATCAGGCGAATGTTCTCGGGTCGCGGGCCGATGAATACGAACCCCGAGCGCTCGACTTTCTCAGCGAAGTCGGCGTTTTCGGACAGGAAGCCGTAGCCGGGGTGGATTGCCTCGGCGTCAGTCACCTCTGCCGCGCTGATGATGGCGGGAATGTTGAGGTAGCTCTGCGCCGCCGGGGCGGGTCCGATGCAAACCGATTCGTCGGCGAGCTTGACGTACTTCGCCTCGGTGTCCGCCTCCGAATGCACGACCACGGTGCGGATACCGAGTTCGCGGCACGCGCGCTGGATGCGCAGCGCGATCTCTCCGCGGTTGGCGATAAGGATCTTTTCGAACATCTAGCCGATGACGAAAAGTGGCTGGCCGTACTCGACCGGTTGGCCGTTTTCCACCAGGATCGCCTTGACGACGCCCGAAGCGTCGGCTTCGATCTCGTTCATCAGTTTCATCGCCTCGATAATGCAGATCGTTTGCCCCTCTTTCACCGTCTGGCCGAGCTCGACGAAGGCCTTGGCGTCAGGCGAAGGCGAGCGGTAGAAGGTGCCGACCATCGGGGACTTTAGAACGTGGCCCTCCTGCTGTGCCTCGGCAGATGCGGCCGGAGCCGCGCCCGGGACTGCGGCGGGGGTCGCGCCGGTCGGGATGCTCACGGCATGCGCGGTGCTGAGCTGCGCCGTCGCCGGGGTCGCGCCGCCGCTCTTGACGATCTTCACCTTCTCTTCGCCTTCGGTGATCTCGAGCTCGGAGATGCCCGATTCCTCGACCAGGTCGATCAATTTTTTCAACTTTCGCAGATCCATAGCAATCCCCTTGGCCGGCAGCCCTCCGGCGGATCGGTGCCGCCGGGCCTTACGCCCTGCGGCTCCCTGAAGTAAGTTGGTTGAGCGCGTAAGCAAGCGCCAGATCGTAGCCCTGGCTGCCGAGCCCCGTTATGATCCCGGCCGCCGCATCGGCGAAATACGAGTGGCGTCGGAACGGTTCGCGCGCATGCACGTTCGAAAGATGGACTTCGATGAACGGGATATCTACCGCCGCAAGCGCGTCGCGCAGGGCAACGCTGGAATGCGTGAACGCGGCGGGGTTGAATATGATGAACGCGACCCGCTCGCGGCCGGCCTGGTGAATCCGGTCGACCAGGGCCCCCTCGTGATTGCTCTGGAATGAATTGCACGGCTGCCCTGCCGTACGAGCGGTCGCCGCGAGGCGACGGTCGATTTTGGCCAAAGTCTCATGGCCATAGATCTCCGGCTCACGGGTGCCAAGAAGGTTCAGGTTGGGGCCGTGCAGAACCAGCACCCCCCGCGATGTCTGTCCGGATTTTTTGCTCATTTTCGCAGCAGAACGCCGCATCTTACCGCACTTAGGGCCCCGTTCCTCGAAGCAGGAAACGGTTCCGCGCTCAGGCGCGAAGCATTTCGGCCAGCCGACCGCGCACCTCCGCCTCCTTCAGTGCGCCGAGCTTTCGATTCACAATTCGGCCTTGGCGGTCCAGGAAGACGGTGTAAGGCAGCCCCCCGACCTGGTTGCCCACCGCACGCATGAGATCTATTCCGTCTGGACCAGCGAGAAGGAGCGGATAGCTCACTTTGTAGTCCCTGGCGAATTCACCGACTTTAGGTGTAGAATCCAGCGCGATACCGACAACTTGGACCTCTTTCGATGCCATTTCCCTGCTCAACGCAACCAGCATAGGGATCTCCTCGCGGCACGGCGAACACCAGGTCGCCCAGAAGTTGCACAGCACGACCTTGCCCTTCCATTCCGCCAGCCGGCGCGTTCTGCCTTTAAGGTCGGTGAATTCGGCCGCTTGCAGCGCGGCGCTGCCATTCGCTGACCGACGCAGGCCAAGTCCGGCCAATGCGCCGGCTGCTGCCGCTGCAACGCCGACCGCGCCGATGAGCAGCGCCCTACGCCGGCCGAGCGCCATTTTTGGGGTGCGATCCGGCGGCGATGAGCGCACCGACTTCGGCGATGCCTGCGCGTTCGGTCACCTTCCCCGCTTGCGTGGTTTTGAGCGCCAGGCGTTCGTCGCGCGGATCGAATA
>DAHVFK010000095.1 GCA_027317055.1 Betaproteobacteria bacterium
GCTCACGTCCGACCCCTACTACCCGCGGGTGCGCGGCGAGGTGCGGTGGCTGCTCGGACGCCTGGATAGCTCTCTCGGGGAGCAGGATGGAATCCCGGCCCGCTGAGACGATCGGCTCGCTCGAGGAGGCGAATGATCGCATTTCCTGGCTCGGCGGCTACGAGAGCGAGTCCGAGGTCGAGGCCGCGGCGAGGCAGATCGTCGAGTACTTCGGGCTGCAGTCGTTCGTGTTCGGCGCCCTGTTCCGCAACGGCGAGCGCGAGGACTACCGCTACCTCGTGGGTTGTGAGCCGGAGTGGTGCTTCCTCTACAACGAGCGCAAGTGGTACGCGATCGATCCCTTCATCGATTACGCGCTCCGCAGCACGAGCCCCGTGCTCGCCTCCGACGTCCCGCTGCACACCGCGGGCCAGCAGCGCCTGATGGCGGAGGCGGCCGAACACGGTTTCCGTTCCGGCATCGTCGTTCCCGCGCACAGCGGGAGCGCCATACGCATCGGGATTCTCTACCTGGGGACGAGCGACGGGCCGGAGCGCGCGCGGGACAGCCTGCGCAAGCATCGAAGCCTCATGCGCGCCTTCGCGCTGGAGCTGCTGGAGTGGTGGGACGCCAGGCTGCGCGCCGACGGCCTGGAGGTCCTGGATCTCGACGCACTGGACGTGGACCTGCTGAGAAAGGCGCAGGAGCACGCGACCGCGGAGGAGGCGGCGCGCGAGCTGGGCGTCACGCTCTCGCGCGTGAAAGCGCGCTACGAGCGCATCGAGAGGAAGCTCGAGGTGCCGAACAAGCGCAGCGCGGTGGAGAAGGCGGTGGCGCTGGGTCTCATCCGGGGCGCGCGATGGCCGGAAGCTCGACCCTGAAGCTCGCCGGCCACGCGCTGTGCCTGGGCATTCCGCTGCTCGCGCCCCTTGGGGTGTCGCTGGGCGTTCCCTGGCTCTCGCCGCTCGCGGTGTTCGGCGTCCTTCCGTTTCTGTCGCTTCTCATCGGGGAGGACCGCTCCCTCCCGGTCGCGGGGCTTCGCCGCTCGCCGGCGCTGCTCGCGTACCTGGACTTCCTGCCGCGAATCTACGCCGCGGTCTGGATGGGCACCCTCGCCTGGGCGGCGGCGTACGCCTCAAGGGAGACTCCCGGGACAGCGGGCCTTGCGGCCCTTGCCGTGAGCGTGGGAATCGCAAGCGCGCTCGCGATCTGCACGGCGCACGAGCTGATGCATCGGCGCTCGCCGGCGGACGTGCTGCTCGCGCGCCTGATGGCGTCGGCGTGCCTGTACGGGCACATGCCGGTCGAGCACTTCCACCACCACGCAACCGTCGGCGACGTCGCGGCCGGGGCGACCGCGCCGCGCGGAATGTCGATCTACCGCTTCGCGCCGACCGATTTCCTGCACGGCCTGGGGAACGCCTGGGCGGTCGAACGCGCGCGGCTGCGGCGGACGAGGGCAGGGTGGTGGCGCAACCGGGCGCTGCAGGACCATGCGCTGGGCCTCGGCCTGGCCCTGTCGTTCTTCGCCGGGTTCGGCACCGCGGGGCTCGTCGTCTTTATCGGCCAGGCCGTCTTCGCGGTCTTCTGCTTCGAGGTCATCACCTACGTTCACCACTACGGCCTGGTGCGGGGCGAGAACGAGGAGGCCGGACCGCAGCACGCCTGGGCGCACCATTGCTGGCTGACCAACTGCCTCACCTTCAACAACACCTTCCAGGGCGACCACCACCTGCGGCCGGGCGTCCCGTACTACGAGCTGCACGCGATGTACGGCGCGCCCAGGCTGCCGGCGAGCTACTTGACGATGTTCTGCCTCGCGCTCGTGCCGCCCCTCTGGCGAGCGCTGATGGACCCGCGGCTCGACGCGCTGGCGCAGGCGCGGGCGCGTGGGATGGCGATGGCGAGACAGGAACTGCCGGAGTGGCTGCGGGCAGGGCAGTGTCGATAGGCAGATATGCGCGGAAACGTGACGAGACGCTACCGGTCAGTGCCCCGACCATTCACGATCGGCGGACTAGATCACGGGGCACAAGAAGATACTGGTTGCCAATCAGATCTTGCGGTTTACCGAGGACGAGGCGTACTTTCCGCTGCTCGTAGGTTGGTTCCAAGTCAGCGTTGACGTCGTCCAGAAAATGCCTTCCCTTTGAACTCAAAATCCGAGAGTCCTTCAGGCGGAGCTGTTGAGTTACGAACTACCAGTCGGATGGGCAATTCTGACTCGAAAGCGTCCTCCGTCTTGCCCAATGTACGCAGAAGCGCCGTGCCGGTGTGCCAGCCGATCTCCGCCATCGGGAAATGCACGGTGGTTAGTGGCGGGTTTCCCAGCTCTGCAATCGGCATGTCATCGAACCCAGTTATGGATAGTTCACGAGGAACGGCGATCTTTCGAGCGTGGGCCTCGCGAAGCGCACCTAGCGCCAAAATATCGTTACCGCAGACGATGGCTGTCGGCGGTCGATGTCGTGAAAGAAGCAGTGCAATGCCCTCGGTTCCGCCATCCAGTGAGTATGGGCGTTCAACCACGAGCTCTGGAGAAAGTTTGAGGCCAGCGTTCGCCAGCGCATGACGCACGCCCATCAATCGATCTGCTGCCCGGTCATTGCCTTTCGTAATACCTGCAATCATTCCCACCCGCTGGTGACCTAGGCGAATCAAGTGTTCTGCAATGAGGCGACCCGCGTAACGGTTGTCGAATCCTACTGTCGGTTTACGAGCTTGCGGTCGTGTACTCCAAGTGAGCACGTATGGAACGCGGCTCTCTCGCAGGAGCTGCATCGTTTCGGGAGCGTGCGCTAGTCCTACCAGGACTATGCCGTCGACCCCTCGGCTAATGAATGCGCGCACAGCGCGGATTTCAGCTTGAGAGTTAAATTCGTGGCAAGCGACGAGTAACAGGTAGCCGGCTTGATCGAGACGCCGTTCAAGACTTCCCGTGCTAACCGCATAGATGGCGTTTTCCAATGTCGGGATTACGGCACCTATTGTGTGAGTAGTGCCCGTAGCCAGCGCGCGCGCGACGCCGTGTGAAACGTATCCAAGCTGCTTGGATGCACGAGTAACGCGCTCAAGCGTGGCCTTGCTTAGCTTGTCTGGTCGTGTAAGCGCGCGCGACACCGTTGCCTTACTGACGCCAGCTTTTCGGGCGACGTTGGCAAGCGTGATGATCGCGGGTCTGCTCCTTGGACGCCCCGGGAACATTCGAGGTCTAAGGTAGGGACGCCTGCCGAGCTATCGTGGCCGCTCTCAATAGTCGTGTCCGCTCGGCAACTTCGCCCGGAGCATAGTTGCGCTGCGCGAGCCCAAGCCGAATGAGGGATTGCGCAGTCGCATCGGCCGTTGCGGGATACAAGGAGTCCGAGAGTGGCGTCGGCAGAATATTTTCGGCGTTCAGCGCAGATTCTGGCACATCTTGAGCGATTGCGGCCGCGGCATCCAAGCATGCCTCGCGAGGAATCCGAAGTGCTTTCGTATCAAGAGCGCCACGCATAAGTCCTGGAAAGGCCAATACATTATTGCACTGATTCGGGTAGTCGAAACGTCCTGTCGCGATTACCGCGGCGCCTGCCTCTCTTGCCACTTCCGGCATGATCTCCGGTACGGGATTTGCCATCGCGAACACGATGGGGTGGGGTGCCATCGATCTGATCATACCTCCGCTAACAATTCCGCCCACAGACAGTCCGACGAATGCGTTGGCGCCTTGCATTGCCTCCGCCAACCCTCCACGCAAGCCAGCGCGGTTGGTATTTTCGGCAAGTCGATTCCGGTGGAGATCAGGATAGATTTGATGCCGACCGATGATTCCAGACAGTCCAACTACCGTGATGTCTTGAACACCGAGCCCAAGCAACAAATCGACCGTAGCCGTCCCCGCAGCTCCATCCCCGCAGACCACTACCCGCTCCCGTGAAGGATCCCTCCCAAGAACCTTCCATGCGTTAATAAAACCAGCGGCCACAACGGTAGCGGTTCCGTACTGATCATCGTGAATTATCGGAACGGTAAGGCACCCAGTGGCCTTTTCCATTACGTCGAAGCAGATCGGTGCCGCAACGTCCTCGAGATTGAAGCCACCGAAGCTTGGCTGGACTGCCTGCAGCAGCGCCACAAGTTCATCAGTTCCCTGAGTCGAGACGCACAGGGGTACCGCGTCGATACCCACGAGGAGCTTGAACATGGCAGCTTTGCCTTCCATAACAGGAAGCGCTGCGTAGGGGCCCACATTTCCCAATCCAAGCACGGCAGTACCGTCCGAAACGACGGCAATGGTGTTGTCACGCCCAGTAAGTTCACTGAGAGCTTCGGGTCGCGCAGCAATTTCCTTAACTAGATAGCCAACGCCGGGCGTGTAAAGCGCGGCGATCTCTTCAAGGCTTGCCACCGTAAAACGCGGAAGAACCTCAAGTTTCCCGGCGCCAATGTGCCGCATCAGCCCGAGGGCGGCGGCGCGATCGCGAGCAGCCAGATCCGTGCTATTCAAGGTAGGTACCCGTCATCCAGCACCATGCTGATTCTAGGCTTATAGATGTTGATCAAGGTCACCCGGGATGGAATGGTCGGAATGCTACGCGTATCGGGACTTGCGTACGTCCGCCGTGACCTTGTGAGCGGACATGCCTTCTGCCTCGCAAATCCGGGCCACAACTGGCGCAATATCGCGGCTCGCCTCGCGGCTCAAGCGCTGGTAGGTCACGGTCTTTATAAACTTCCCAACCCATAGGCCGCCCGTGTATCGTCCGGCGCCGCCTGTCGGCAGCGTGTGGTTAGTTCCGACGCCCTTGTCCCCATACGCTACCGTACTTTCCTCGCCCAAGAAAAGACTTCCGTAGTTTCGCAGTCGCGCCAAGTAGTAGTCGTCGCGCCGAGTCTGCACCTCAAGATGCTCCGGGGCATACCGGTCACTAATGAGGATCGCCTCGTCATCGTCCGAGGCAACCACTACCTCACCGTGCACACGCCACGCAGCCTCCGCGAGTGATCGAGTCGGCAGGGTGGGTAGTTGTCGTTCAATTTCGGCCATTGCGGCTTTGCCAAAGGCGCGAGAGGTTGTTACAAGCCAGGCGGGGCTATCGGGTCCGTGCTCGGCTTGTCCGAGCAAATCGGTCGCGACGAGCGATGGATCGGCCGAATCGTCCGCAATAACCAAGATCTCGGTTGGGCCCGCCAATAGGTCGATTCCGACCTGACCAAAGAGTTGTCGCTTTGCCTCAGCGACAAACGCATTGCCGGCTCCAGTAATCATGTCCACGCCGATCATGCCTAGGCAACCGTACGCCATCGACGCAAACGCTTGAACACCACCCAGATGATAGATCTCGTCGGCCCCCGCGGTGTGAAGAGCATATAACGTATGCGGGTACATACCGCTCGAATCCCTGGGTGGAGCGCACGCAATAACGCGTTCGACCCCTGCGACTCGAGCCGTACCTACGCTCATTATCGCTGAGCTAATCAAAGGGTACTTTCCCCCAGGTACATAGCAGCCGACGGCCGATACCGGGATGTGCTTCTGTCCAAGGACAATACCTTTGCCATTTTCGAACTCAAATTCATGCATGCTCTCGAGCTGGCGTTTCGCAAACTCGGTAACTTGATGTCGGCAGAACTCAAAATCTTGCTTGAAGGTTTCTGGTAACCGCCTTGATACCGTTTTGATTTCATCAGGGGTAACGCGAAACTCCTCGCGTTCCCATTTATCGAGATCGCGGGCGTATTTGCGAACTGCTTGATCGCGGTCCTTCTCAATGTTCGCGAGCATTCGTCGGACAGTTTCCTCCAAGCGACTTCGATCTTGGGGAGTCTTTGGTTGAGCGCGCTTCAGATATTCGGCCATCTTGATAACTCCTTATGGTGTTGCGACATGCCGCAACGTCATTCGTCCACAAGCCCGCCCAGATAGGGCTTGGCGATTGCTTTCAACCCGAGATGCTCGGTGACGAAGTCGAGAATGGACTCGGCCACAAACTCGGGTCGCTCGACGCCCGGAAGATGGCCGGCATCCTCGACCAGTTGAACGCGAACGGGTGCATTAACGATGTCGTTCTTCAGTCGGAAGCGCGTTCGCGCATCCAGAAAGATGTCCCGAGACCCCCACACGATCATCGTGGGCGCGACGATTCGAGACAGGTCCAGATTGAGCATCCAATTCGGATCCATGGAAGCCGCACGCTTACACAGTGCGCGCACGGCTTCCAACTTTAGCTGTGCGTATCCGGCATCGCCGTTAATCTGGGAGCCGCCCTTCGCGTAGTCAGTGGTCACGTATGGCTCAATGTACTCACGCTGGTCGAGCGCAGTCAGCTTCCACGGTTTTGAGATCATGGTCCGAAGCGTCTGCGCAATTTTGGATGGGAAGTCGCGCATGGCGGCCAGGAACTCCTCGTCGCTCTCGATGAAATGGGCGCGACCCACCGCTTCAATCTCGGGCACCGGCCAGATGTCATAGCAGACCGGGTCGATCGAGATGCAAAGCTCCGTTCGTTTCGGGTAGAGCGAGGCGAAGACGAGCGCGATGCCACCGCCCCAGTCGTCGCCGCATATGACCATCTTCTCGTAGCCAAGTTGGTCCATCAGCTCCGCCATCATGTGCGCGTCGTTGACGAAGGTGTAATCCCAATTCTTCAGCGGCTTGTCACTCTTACCCATGCCGATCAAGTCGAATGCGTGGGTCTTGAGATAGGGCGATATGAGCTGCTGTACCGGGCGCCAGCGAAAACTGGCCGACGGTGTACCGTGGACGAGCAAGATAGGCATGCCGCCGCCGCCCTCTTGCACGTGGAACAGCCGATGTCCCTTCACTACCGTGTAGCCTTCCTTCATCTTCCGACCCCTTATCCGTGCTCGCTTACTTCATGACCGTGAGCTTGCGGCGATCTTGGCTGATCAGGACAGCTGCGATCACGACTGCGCCCTTGATCACGTTCTGTACGTACTGGTTCACGTCCATCAAGTTCAGACCGTTGTCGAGTAGAGTAATTATGAGCACGCCGATGAGCGTGCGCTGCACGCCGCCGACGCCGCCGGAGAGCGATGTGCCGCCGACAACGATGGCCGCCAGCGTGTTGAGCAGCAGGTCGGTGCCCAGTGTCGGCCCCGCAGCGCCGAGTCGAGCAACTGCCAAGGCGCCCGCAAGTCCGGCCATCGCGCCGGAGAGGATGAAGGCGAAGATCTTGTACCGCCGTACCGGGATACCGGCATTGCGTGCCACCGACTCGCCGCCGCCGATGATATACATGTAGCGACCGAAGCGAGTTTTGAAGCATACAAAGGTCATGAACAACCAGGCGCCGAGTGCGAACAGGGCGATGTTCGGGAAGTAGGGGACCGATTGTCCAATGGCGAGATTCTCGAACGCGGGCGAGTTTAGGCTCAGCGCACGGCCCTGTAGGAGTTGCCATGCTAGGCCGGTGTACATGGACAGGCTGCCGAGCGTGACCACGAACGAGGGAATCGCCCCGAAGGCGAATATCAGGCCATTGACCATTCCAAAGCTCGCCCCGAGCATTATTCCCACCAACAGCGCCGATACGCCAAGGCCGAGTGCCCTTAGGAGCATGACGGTTACGGCCCCGACGAGCAGCGTGATGGCGCCCACGGAGAGGTCTATGCTACCCATCAGGATCACGAAGGTTGCGCCGGTGCTGGCGAGCAGCAGCGTGCTCGCCTGACCGGAGACCGCACTCAGATTTCGCAGCGTTAGAAAGGCGGGTGAACCCATGTGGAAGAAGATCACCAACGCGCATACGACGACCAGCGGCAGCCACATTCCGATGCGCGCGCGAAGCAGAGTCGCTGGCCATAGCTGCGTGGAGGTAGTCGACTTTTTGCTCGTCAATGCAGTGTCCTCCGATTGGGTGACGCCGACACCTCGGTCGTGACGTTGGCCCCAACCATGAGGGCTACGAGATCGCGTTCGGTGGGCTTGGCGCCCGGCGGAGCATCCACCACGGCAGTTACCCGACCGTGCTGCATGATGACGACTCGGTTGGACAGCCCTATGAGCTCAAGCAGATCGTCGGTGATGAGTAGCACGCCCAGCCCCGATCCGGTCAATTCACGGATCAATCTATACAGCTCCTCCTTTGCCCCCGCATCCACGCCGCGCGTCGGATTGTCGAGGATAAGCACCTTAGGCGTGCGGCACAGCCACTTTGCGAGTACCACCTTCTGCTGATTTCCCCCCGACAACGTCGAGCAGACGGTCGCGATATCAGACGCCTTGATGTGCAACAACTCCACGTAATGCTTAGCGACTTCCGCCTCCCGATTGCGGCGCCAGATACCGAAGCGGCTGCTGAACAGGTCGGCGCCGCTCGCGAGCGATATGTTCCAGGCGACGGAAAAGTCGACGATCATTCCCTCGGTATGCCGCTCGGCCGGCACGTAGCCGAGTCCGCGCCGTACGAGGTGCCCGAGATTGGGACTGATCGGTCGGGCGCCCGACACCGCCACCGTGCCAGCATCGGGGGCGACTACGCCCGAAGCACCCTTGCCTAGGGCCGATTTGCCCGAGTCGAGAAGACCGCCGATGCCGAGAACCTCGCCTCGCCGCACCTGCAGCGCGACATCCTGGTACTCGCCCGTTTTGCACAGACCGGCGACGGAGAAGACTGGCGGCGCTTCCGACACGTCCAGCTGTTCCGCCTCGTGATAGTAGTCGGCGTCGCGTTCCCGGCCCACCATCAGTCCGTGCAAGACGTGCTCTGTCGCGTCTGCTGGATCGACGGTCGCGATCAGGTGGCCATCCTTCAGCACGTAGATTATGTCGCTTACGGCCAAGACCTCTGACAGGCGGTGCGAAACGAAGAGAACTGTACCGTGCTGCTTAATCTTTGCGATCAGCCTGAAGAAGGCCTCCTCCTCGCCACGGCCCAAGGCCGAAGTGGGCTCGTCAAGCAGTACGATGGGATACTGGATCCCCAGCAGTTCTTGGGATACCAAGCAGGCGCGCGCAATTTCTATCGCTTGACGGATTGAGAAGGGGTAGTCCGACGTCCGGCGTCGCACGTCGATGTCCAGTCCAAAGGCCGAGACGACGCGCTCGGCGACCTCGACCATACGCCCGATGTCCAGCAGTTGGCCCCAGCGGACGAAGCGGTCTTCGTACGAGAGCACGATGTTCTCGTAGACCGGAATGTTCGGAATCAGGGCTTGCTCTTGGAAGACGCGGGAGATTCCGAGCAGGGTCGCCTCGCGGTAGTTGGCGGGGCGGATTTCGCGCCCGTTGAGCTCGATGCGACCTGTGTCCGGCCGCACGAGACCGGACATGATGTTGAACAGGGTCGACTTTCCAGCCCCGTTCTCGCCGACGATACCAACAACGCTATTGCGCGGAGCCGCCATGCTGATCGACTCTACGGCGAATACGTCGGCGTATCTCTTCGAGACGTTATGCACCGTCAGCACCGCATCGGCGTCAGCCATGCAGAACCGTCGCTGACTTTGCTCGCCGCCACTGCCCTTGTGGCGACGAGCTCCCGGTTGCGCGACCGTAGCGTCCGGCCACATACGCCGCGTGGCTCCGCCGACGAAGCGCCGTCGTCAGTGCCGACACCGTCAAGCCTTCTTCATTGGCGACGGCCCGAAAAATTTGATCTTGTAGTGCGCGGCGTACTCGTCCTTAACGGCCTTCGCCTCGCCGGTATTGCGTGACTTGAGGTAAGCCGGCGGGTACTGCCAGCCGGCTGGCTTGGGGATGCCGCCCCACTCTAGGTCGATATCCATAGGGAACAATTCGGCCTGCGGATCCCAGTCACTGGGATGAAGCACTTTTGACATGCGCCTGTAGTCGAAGGGCTCAACGCCTTTGTTGTTGACGTAGCGGTCCAGGTAGGCTTGAACGTTGGCCTTTGTCATGGTGACCGAGCGCCAGCTCATCATCCGTTCTGCCGCGCGTGGCTTCCAACCGTGTAGGACGTCGTAAAGGCGGGTCGTCAGAAGCGCCCCCATGTACGCGGGCACATTTGCGCTGGTCGCAAGCAACTTGCCGTTCTTGATGGCTTCTGCGCCGCCGGTGGTG
>DAHVFK010000096.1 GCA_027317055.1 Betaproteobacteria bacterium
GTCCCCCGACATGGCCATGCGTTGCAGCTCTGCCGACGCTTTGAGCTCCTCAGCCGACGCGCTCGGGAAGTAGAGCATGCTGAACGTTCGCAAGAATGCCGAGTGCTCGTCCCCCCACCCATGACGCATCAGCGTAAGGTAGGCCTGCGCCGTTTCGTGGTCCTTCGCCGAGTCACGCTTGTTGCTGCCGAGCGCGAAGGCGCCGTTCAGCACCAGCTTGGACACCCGCTCGGGATAGCGCACGGCATGCGCGATAGCGATCGGAGCTCCCTGGGAGATGCCGAGGAGGGCGTAGCGCTGCAAGCGCAGCGCATCGACCACAGCCTCCAGATCGTGCTCGAACGTCGCAAAGGAGATCTCGGGAACATATCGGTCGGAGAGCCCGTTTCCACGACCATCGTAGCGGATGAGTCGAAAATGATCCGCCAGAAAATGGTAGAGCGCGCTGCGGAATTGCACGTGCCAGTCATATTCGAGGTGATTGAACCAGGTCGGCGGCCTCACGAGTGGCAAACCCTGGCCAAGCGATGCCATCGCCAGCTTGACCCCGTCCTTGGTGCGGCAGAATTGGATGTTCTGATCGGAGCGGGTTGACGGGTGCTTGGCGAGCTGGGATGGCTCAAGGGAGAAAAGATAGCCCCGGCGTGGGACGGTCTTGATGATCCGCTGATCCTCGTCGCACAATGCACGCCGCACATCTCTTACGCACTGGACCAGTGCATCGTCGGTGACGGAGAGGCCGGACCAAACTGCCTTGATCAGTTCGTCTTTGCCGATCACCCGGCCCCAATTCTCGACAAAGTAGCGCAGGACGTCGAAGGCTTTTGGCCGCAGCTCAATAGGATCGTCGCCGCGTCGCAGCGAGCATCGCTGTACGTCCAAGGTGTAGACATCGAAGCGCACGACGCTTGGGAAGGCGGTAGACATGCTCTGACCCCGGCGATGGCCTCCTGATTCACCCAAATTTCAGCGAACTCGCAGCGCGTTGTCGTTACTGGCTTCCGTCAGTTGGGCAGCATAGCAAGACCCTAGGGAATGCGCCACGATGCAAGTCAACTGAGGGGAGGGTCATGAGAGTTCCGCAGATGAAATCTTGGGCTCCAACACGAAAAGGGACAGCCAGGATGATTGCCACCGCATCTTCCATCGACGATCTCTTGGCCGCACTCCCCGACTTGGCGGCCGAGGCGAGGGCTCGGTCTCTCGAGTTCGAAGAATGTCGCAGGCTTGCTCCAGACTTCACGGACAAGCTCAAGCGCGCGGGCGTTTTCAAGCTCTTGATTCCTGCCGATGCGAAGGGACTCGGCAGATCTCTTCCCCAATTTCTGGAAATCCTCATGGTGCTGGCTGAGGCCGACGCATCCACGGGATGGGTAGCCGCTCATGGCGGCATCTGTGCGGGACTGATCTATGCGTCCGCCGAGCCTCGGTTCCGCGATGAATTCTTCGCCGACCCGGGTGCCTACGCTGCGTGGAGCAATCTCCCGCGAGTAAAGATTAAAGAGCAGGACGACGGGATACGCATTACGGGCAGCTGGGGTTTTGAGTCGGGATGCACCATGGCCACCTTCGTTGGAGGCATGGTAGCCCTCTCGCCGCTCGCCGAAGGGGAACCGCCTCGAATGGTCGCGGCATTGGCCCCCCTGAGCGAGGCGAAAATAGAAGAGACCTGGGATCCCGTGGGCCTCGCAGGGACGGGAAGTCACGATGTGCAGTTTGACGATGTTTTCGTCCCTTGGCATCGCACTTTCCCGTGGCCTTCCGGAATTGCCGTTTCGGCGTATCCGGCCGCGGTTTTCGTACCGGGTCCATGGTTCATCGCGATCAGCGCCGCCGCGACCCATCTGGGCCTTGCACGTCGGGCGCTCGATGAGGCCCGCAACGAGTTGCGAGGCAAGACCGACCGCTATACGCAGAGACCGCTGCTCGAGCATCCAGCCACACAACGAAGCCTGGAGGCTGCCGAAGGGCTCTGGTTTGCCTGTCGCGCGGGCATGCGCGAGGCGCTAGCGGCGATATGGGAAAGCGGGTTGCGCGGTGAGCCCGCGACGGCGGACTTGCGTATCAATGCTCGCGTGGCAGCCGTGACGGCAGTGCAGAAAGGAGCGGAAATTGTCCGCATCGCCTACGATGCTTCAGGAGCGAGCGCCGTGCGCCGAGCTGGGGTATTGCAGCGTCTCATGCGTGAGGCCAGTTGCCTGACACATCACATATCGACGAACCAAGTCTCCTACGAACTGACCGGCCGAGTGCGGTGCGGGATCGACAAGCTGAGCTTTCGCATCTAGCAGCAGGCAGGGTGTGCTCTACCAGGCGCTTTGTAAGCGTCCGGTCACGACCGTCTTGACTCTCAGAGTTTGATTCGTTTCAGGCCCGTGTTGACGGATTTGAGATCGAAGGCGTACGGATCGAAGGAGCCGCCGCACCATTCGAGCAATTCCTCGTGTTCGGGGTGGGCGGGATCCGAAATCGCTTGCACGAAGTTCTGGTAGCCCGGAGGGCCGCCGATATCGTCGGGCGGACAGGCATTGGCCCCAGCCAGGCAGACGGGATAGCGCAGGGCCGGATCGGCGGGAAGGATCTTCTCGACCTTCAGGCTATGTTGCCAGTCATCGCCGAAGTCGTACGCATAGCGAAACGTTTTCACCGAAGGAGCCAAACAGGTCGAGAGCGTTACGCGCTTCTCGCTCACGACCGCGGGCGCCGTATCGGCGAATGACTTGTCGGGCACGCCGTAGCAGGTATCACCGACCGTGAACTCGTGCATGTGACTGTTGCTCCACCCCATCGCGATCTGAATGATTCGATGCAACTTCTCGAACGTTGCAGAACCGGGCACCAGCACGCGGCGCCAGATGGCGGGCTTCAGATCGCGTAGCGAGATATGCAGCTGATAGACCGAGGGAGCGGCGCCTACGCTGCCAGTCGCACCTCCTGCGCGAGGTTTACGGTGACGTTCCACGGCAGCAGCTCCTCGATGCGATTGATCGGATGCTCGGCGATGCGCTCCAGAACGTAGCGCAAGTACGCTTCGGGGTCCAGATCGTTGAGTTTTGCGGTGCCGATCAGGCTGTAGATGCCGGCGGCGCGCTCGCCGCCGGCGTCGGAACCACAGAACATGTAGTTCTTGCGACCCAGCGCGACCGCTCGCAGCGATCGCTCCGCGGCGTTGTTGTCGATCTCGATGCCGCCGTCGTCACGGTAGCGCGTCAGTGCCGTCCAGCGCGTCAGTGGGTAGCCGATCGCCTTGGCCAGTTCGGATTTCTTCGATACCCGCGCGAGCGTCCCGCGCAGCCACTCGCGCAGCGCTTCGAGCAGCGGTCCGGCACGCGCCCGACGGACGGTGCATCGTTCGTCAGGTGGTCGGCCGCGAATCTCCGACTCGATCGCGTAGAGCTCTCCGATGCGCTCGAGCGCCTCGGCCGCAATCGGGGATTGGTTGGCCTGATGGATGTCGTAGAAGGCACGCCGGGCGTGCGCCCAGCAAGCCGCTTCGCGGATTTGCCCACCGTCGTAGAGATGTCCGTACCCCGCATAGGCATCGGCCTGCAGGATGCCGGTGAATTTCTTCAGGTGTTCGCGTGGGCGCTCGCCTCGCCGATCCGGGGAGTAACGAAACAGCACCGCCGGAGCATCGGCACTGCCCGCCGGCCGGTCATCGCGCACGTAGGTCCAGAGACGGCCGGTCTTGGTCCTGCCCCGTCCCGGATCGAGCACCGGCACCGGGGTGTCGTCGCCGTGCAGCTTGCCGGCGGCAAACACGTAGCGGCCAAGTGCCTCGATCAACGGATCGACCAGCCGGAAACACCCGCCGACCCACTCGGCCAGCGTCGAGCGCTCCAGCTCCACTCCTTCCCGGGCGTAGATCTCCGACTGGCGGTACAGCGGCAGGTGATCGGCGTACTTCGACACCATGACGTGGGCGAGCAGCCCGGCTCCGGCCATCCCTCGGTCGATCGGCCGCGAGGGTGCTTCGACCTGCACGATGCGCTGGCAGTCCGGGCAGGCAAGCTTCGGGCGCACATGCCGGATCACCCGGAAGCGGGCCGGCACGTAATCGAGAACCTCCGAGACGTCCTCGCCGATCTTGCGCATTTGCGTACCGCAGTCCGGGCAGGTGCATGCGGGCTCGTGTACCACGCGCTCGCGCGGCAGGTGTTCCGGGAGCGGCCTGCGCACCGGCTGCGATTTCTCCTCGGCCTTCGGCTTGGGTACTGGCGGGAGTTCTGCCTGGGCGCTTTGCAATTCCTCCAGGCGCAACTCCATCTGTTCGATCTGCCGGTCCAGGCGCTCCGAGGAACGGCCGAACTGCATGCGACGCAGTTTCGCGATCAGCAGTTTGAGCCGTTCGATTTCGGCAGAGTTGAATGCAAGTCTTGCGCGCTGCTCGCGCACCAGCGCTTTGAGGGATTCGACGTCATCGGGCAGCGGAGCCTCAATGTCAGCGGGCGGTGTCTTGGAATCTTCGATCGTCATTCGCGCGCAGGTGCGATCGGCATGTTGTTGATTGTTGTCGATTAGACCAACTGCGTTTTATCGAGTTCACGACGACACAATAATTTTATCGTGAACGACTACGCGGCAATCTCCGGTACCCACGTCCTCGTCGGTCTGCGCCAGTCGATGCCTTCGAGCAACATCGACAGTTGCGCAGCGCTCAGCGCGACGCTGCCACTGTCGGCCTGCGGCCACACGAAGCGACCGCGCTCAAGGCGTTTGGCGAACAGGCACAGTCCGTCGCCATCGAACCAGAGCAATTTAACCAGATCACCGCGCCGGCCGCGGAATACGAAGATGTGTCCGGAGAACGGGTTCTCCGAGAGCGCCGTCTGCGCGAGCGCGGCAAGACCGTCCATGCCTTTCCTCATGTCGGTCACGCCCGCAGCGAGCCACACGCGCGTCCCTGTGGGCGGTGAGATCATCGGCGTGCCAGCACGCCGAGCACCGCGCTCAACGCCTCAGCATCCACCGCACCCTTCACCCGGATGCATGCGCCGAAGGCCTCGATCTCGATACAGCCCGGTAATGCGGGTTTCCGGACGGACTGCTGCGGCGGAATCGACTCGGACGCCCCGGCGGCAACTATCGACTCCGACCCATCAATCTTCACTGGCAGCAAATTTACCGATTGCACACCCGCCAGTTCGCGCAAGTACTGGCGCCGCCAGTTGAACAGCACGTTCGTGTTGAGCCGATGTCTTAGCGCGACGCTCGACACCGACGCCCCGGGCGCAATCGATTCCTTGACCACCAGCCGCCTGAATTCCCGGGTGAAGCTGCGTCGTCTGACGATCGGCCGCTTTGCACCGCCCTCTACGACACGCTTCATAAGTGTCCACTTATCGGCAAGCGGACACCTATCCGGCCTCCGCAAACCGTCTATGCTGGACGCCTACCCCTCCGCCGGACAGAGGGCCTTCACCGGACGCTTACGTCGTATCCGTCGTTACGGCGAGCTCTTTGAGCGCGCCCCGGTTTTGGTTCAGCTCGACTTTGGCGACGAGCGCATCCTTAAGTCGATAAAGCGCTGGGCAAAGTAAATCACGCTTGCCAGCCACCTTGATACTGTATATAAACACAGTATCAAGGTGGCCATGAAAACCTCGCTCGCCGATATCCTTTCACAGTGCTCCGTCTGGCGCGGCGGTGCGCTCGCGTCAGGGCATGGACGGACGGTGCCAACCGGGTTTGCTGCACTGGACCGCGAATTGCCGGGCGGAGGCTGGCCTACCGGTGCGCTGACCGAAATTCTCGGTCAGCGCGAAGGCGTCGGTGAACTGCAGTTGGTACTTCCGACACTGGTGGCCCTTTCCGCAGGTGGGCGGCGTATCGTCTGGCTCGCGCCGCCGCATCTACCCTATGCACCGGCGTTAGCGACGGCCGGTATCGATCTCGAATATCTCTCAGTCGTGCGCGCTCCTGGGCGACGCGACGGACTGTGGGCCGCGGAGCAAGTGCTGCGTGGAGGAGGCTGTCACGCTCTGCTGGCGTGGTTCCGTGACATCCGTTACGTCGAGCTGCGACGGCTTGCGGTAGCGGCGGAGGCCGGTCACGGTGCATTCGTCGCGCTGTTTCGCCCGGAACAGGCGGCGCATGAGGCGTCGCCCGCCTGTCTGCGCATCGCCTTTGAGCCCGCTCCGGAAGGGCTCTCGATTCGCATCCTCAAGCGCCGAGGGGCCCTGATCGCAAAGCCTCTCGGCATCAAAATCGAAAGACCTGTCCATGCTCTGGCTGGCGCTCCGTTTTCCACGCCTTGTACTCGAGGTTCTGTCGCGCGGCCGTGCTCCGTTTGAATCGGAGCGCGTGCCATGGGCGGTTGCCGACGCTGGTCGTGTGCTTGCCTGCGACGTGCGGGCTGAAGCGCTCGGCGTGCGACCAGGGATGGGGCTCGCTGCAGCATGGGCACTCGCATCAGAGTTGCATGTATGGCCGAGCAATCAGGCGGCCGAGCAAGAAACGCTTGAAGGTATCGCAGCGTGGATGTGCCGATTCACGCCGCGGGTTTCTCTCCAGATGCCGGACGGCATTCTGGCCGAAATCGAGGGCAGCCTGCGCCTGTTCCGTGGCTCGGCAGCGATGGTGGAGCGGATCCGCGCCGGTGTCGACCAGATGGGCCTCACCCCGACGCTTGCTGTGGCGCCGACGGCACGGGGTGCGTGGTGGCTCGCAAGCGCGGGGCAGGAAATCCTGATTCTGGATCGGGCTGCGCTTGAAATGGCGCTTGCGACGCTCCCCATTGCAGTCGCCTGCGACAGACCGGATGCGCTCGGGTTGATGCACAACATCGGTATCACCACCATAGGCGAATTGCGCAGCCTGCCGCGCGAGGGCGTTGCACGGCGTTTCGGCCAGGCTTTGCTCGATGGACTGGAGCAGGCACTGGGACGAGTGCCGGAGCCGCGAAACTTCTTCGCGCCGCCGCTACGTTTCGCCGCGAAGCTCGAATTGCCCGGAGAGGTTACGCACGCGGAAGGAGTACTGTTCGCCGCACGGCGATTGCTTGTGCAACTGGAGGGTCTACTCGCCGCGCGCCAAGCGGGTGTACGGCGCTTCCTGCTGATTCTTCTGCACCGCAACGCAAATCCAACCGTTCTGGATCTTGGGCTTGCTTCGCCGGGCCGCGAGGTCGAGCGTTTCATGCGCCTGCTGCGCGAACGTCTCTCTGCATGCAAGCTCGCCAAGCCGATCGAAGCGATTCGGATTGAAGCGGAGAATTTCGTTCCATTGCATGGTGAAACGGTCGATCTGTTCGAGGGCTCCCGCGCCGAGAGCGAAGCATGGGCACGGCTCGTCGAGCGCTTGCAAGCAAGGCTCGGGAGCAAGGCGGTGCATGGTCTCGGTCTGCATTCCGAACACCGTCCTGAACGTGCCTGGCGGGCGCTTGCGGCAGGAGAGCGGCCGCTGCGTGGAGATGAGAGCGCGGGGGTGAGGCCGCTATGGATCATCGAGCCACCACGCAGATTGAAAGAGAAAGGGGGCGCGCCGTTCGACGGAGGTCCGCTCGAGTTACTGGTCGGTCCCGAGCGTATCGAATCTGGGTGGTGGGATGAAGGCGAGATCGCACGCGATTATTTCATCGCGCGCGCACCGAGCGCCGCACTTTTGTGGGTATTCCGCGAACGCGGCACGACCAGCGGTTGGTATCTGCACGGGATGTTCGCTTAGATCGATGCCTCCTGATTTTCCTGAGTACGCGGAGTTGCACTGTCTGTCGAATTTTACGTTTCTGCGTGGCGCCTCGCATCCCGAAGAGCTTGTCGAACGCGCAGCGGCGCTCGGCTACGCCGCACTTGCTCTCACTGATGAATGCTCGTTCGCCGGCATTGTTCGGGCGCATGTCGCGGCGAAGCGCTGCGGCTTAAAACTCATCGTGGGAAGCGAAGTAACGCTCGAGGATGGCGTCAAGCTCGTCCTTATCGCGACCAATCGCCGTTCCTATGGTGCGATCTCTTCCGTCATCACAACAGGGCGTAGGCGGGCAGAGAAGGGCAGCTATGCGCTCGAGCGCAGCGATCTTGAGCCGCTCACGGAAAGCGACGCACTTGCGCTGCTGATCCCTGTTGGCGAAATTGATTATGAAGTCACACGCTGGATCGCAAAGTGCTTTCCGTGCAGGGCGTGGATTGCGGTCGAACTACACTGCGGAAGCAATGATCGGAGGCGCTTCGAGGCTCTGCGTGAACTCGCCGCTGTCTCGGGACTGGCGCTGGTCGCCGCAGGGGACGTGCACATGCACTTGCGTTCGCGTCGCCGGTTGCAGGATCTGCTAACCGCGATCCGAATCGGCAGGCCGATTGGGGAATGCGGGCGCGCGTTGTACCCGAACGCCGAAAGGCACCTGCGGTCGCGTATTCGACTCGCGCAAATTTATCCGGACGCAGTGCTGACCGAAACAGTCGCGATCGCGAAGCGCTGCCATTTTTCACTCGATGAGTTGCGGTACGAGTATCCCGAGGAACTGACCCCTCCGGGGGAAACCCCCGAGAGCTGGCTGCGGAAGCTTACCGAGCAGGGACTGGTCTGGCGCTTTCCTTCCGGCGTCCCGGAGAGCGTGTCCGAGCTCGTCGAACACGAGTTGCGGTTGATCGCCGAGATGCGTTACGAGGCGTTCTTTCTTACAGTCCACGATCTCGTGAAGTTCGCGCGCAGTCGCGGCATCCTGTGCCAGGGACGCGGTTCGGCCGCGAACTCGGCAGTCTGCTATGCGCTCGGTATAACGGAGGTGGACCCGGGAAGGATGAGCATGCTATTCGAGCGTTTCGTCTCCAAGGAGCGCGACGAGCCGCCGGATATTGACGTCGACTTCGAACACCAGCGGCGTGAGGAGGTAATCCAGTACGTCTACGCCAAGTACGGACGGGAGCGAGCGGCGCTTGCCGCAACGGTGATCCGTTACAGGCCCCGCAGCGCAGTGCGGGATGTGGGCAAGGCACTTGGATTCACGTCCGGGCAGATTGGACGGCTGTCGCGCAGTCTCGCCTGGTGGGACGATCGTAGCAGGCTCGCCGAGCGCGTAACCGGGGCCGGGCTCGATCCGTCGAGTCCCGTGGTGAGGCGGTTTTTAGAGCTGACGGATGTGCTGGCAGGGTTTCCCAGACATCTGTCGCAGCACGTTGGCGGTTTTGTCATTGCGCGCGGACGACTGGCAGAACTGGTGCCCGCCGAAAACGCGGCGATGCCGGAGCGCACGGTCATTCAATGGGACAAAGATGATCTAGAGACACTGGGCTTGCTGAAAGTCGATGTGCTCGCGCTTGGCATGCTGTCGGCTATCCGTCGTGCGCTGGAACTTGTCGGGATGAGAATACAGGACGTGCCGGCGGAGGACCCTTCTGTGTACGCCATGATCCAGCGTGCCGACACCGTGGGGGTCTTCCAAATCGAATCGCGTGCGCAGATGAGCATGCTGCCGCGTCTGAGGCCACGCAGTTTCTACGACCTGGTGATCGAGGTCGCGATCGTGCGCCCTGGTCCGATCCAGGGCGGAATGGTGCATCCCTACTTGCGGCGCCGCCAGGGTCTGGAAAGGGTGACTTATCCGAGCCAGGCGGTTAAGGCAGTGCTCGAGCGTACCTTGGGCGTGCCGATTTTCCAGGAGCAAGTCATGCAGCTGGCAATGGTAGCGGCTGGATTTTCCGCCGGGGAGGCGGATCAATTGCGTCGTTCGATGGCGGCTTGGCGTAAAAAGGGGGGACTCGAGCATTTCGAGACGCGCCTAGTGCGCGGTATGCTCGAACGGGGCTATACGCGCGAGTTTGCCGAGGCCATTTATCGGCAGATTCTCGGTTTCGGCGAGTATGGCTTTCCCGAGTCACATTCCGCGAGCTTCGCGTTGCTGGTCTACGTTTCGGCCTGGCTTAAATGCCACAAACCGGCGGAGTTCTGCGCTGCGCTGCTCAACAGCCAGCCTATGGGGTTTTATGCGCCTGCCCAGCTGGTGCGAGATGCTCAGCGTCACGGCGTTGAGGTAAGGCC
>DAHVFK010000097.1 GCA_027317055.1 Betaproteobacteria bacterium
GTCCTCGAACGCGGCCGGATCGAGCGGCACCTGCTCCAGCTTGACGCCGCGCGACTGCAGGTCGGCCGCCGCGCGCTCGACCAGCTGCTGCGCCTCCATCTGCACCAGCGCTTTCGGCAGCTCGATCTTGGTCGCATCGAGCAGCGTTTGCAGCGCCTGCCCCTTGAGTCGGGCCTCGACGCGCTTGTTCACTTCCCGCTCCACGTTCGCCTTGACCTCGGCGCGCATCTTGTCCAAGTCGCCGTCGGCGACCCCGAGCGACTTGGCGAACTCGGCGTCCAGCGCCGGCAGGCGCGGCTCCTCGACCTTCTTCATCGCCAGCGCGAAGCTCGCCGTCTTGCCCGCCACTTCCTTGCCCTGGTAGTCGTCCGGGAAGGTCAGCTCGAAAGTCCTGCTCTCGCCGGCCGCCATGCCGCGCGCGGCGGCCTCGAACGCGGGCAGCGTGCGGCCTTCGCCCAGCAGGAACGCGAACCCGGTCCCCTTGCCGCCCTCGAACGGCGCGTTGTCGATCGTGCCCTCGAAATCGACAGTGACTCGGTCGCCGTCCTGCGCCGCGCGGGTCACCGGCTCGAAACGGGTGCGCTGCTTGCGCAGGATCTCGAGCGTGCGACCCACCGCCCCATCGTCCACCGCCACCTGCGGCCGATCGATGGTCGCGCCGCTCACGTCGCCCGGCTTGAACTCGGGATAGACCTCGAACGTGGCGCTGAACTCGAGCGCCTTGTCGTCGCCGCCGTCGTGCTTCTCGATCCGCGGGTAGCCCGCGACGCGCAGGTTCCGCTCCTTGACCGCGTCACTGAACGCCTTCTGCACCGCGTCGCCCAGCACTTTGCTGCGCACCTGCGACCCGTACTGCTGCGCCACCAGCTTCATCGGCACCTTGCCGGGACGGAAGCCCGGCATCTTGACGTTGCGCGCGAGCTTCTTCAGCCGCTCCTCGACCTGGCGCTCGATCTCGTCCACCGGCACCGACATCGACAGGCGCCGCTCGAGGGTGCCCAGGTTTTCCACGTTTGCCGCCATGCGTATCGATTCCTCGTTGTCTCCCGCCCGTTGCCGGGTGCTACCGGTGGTGCGAAGGGTGGGACTCGAACCCACAAGCGTTTCCGCGCTGGAACCTAAATCCAGTGCGTCTACCAATTCCGCCACCTTCGCCCGAAGCGGGTACTGCAAAAGCGCTCCATTATACTGTGGAAAGCGCCCCGCCCTTCGCGCGCGCAGCGCGTTTTCCCTTTAAGAATCATACGGTGTCCATCGAGCACTACGAGAACTTCCCGGTCGCGTCGCTGCTGCTGCCCGCGGCCGAGCGGGCGCCCGTGGGCGTGATCTACCGCTTCGCCCGCAGCGCCGACGACTTCGCCGACGAGGGCGATCTGGCGCCGCACGTGCGGCTCGCGCGCCTGGAGGCGTATCGCGCCGCGCTGCACGGCATCGCGCGCGGCGAACCGCCGCGCGAACCACTGTTCAAAGACCTCGCGCGCCTGGTGCGCGAGCGCGAGCTTCCGCTCGAGCCGTTGCACGACCTGCTGGACGCCTTCTCGCAGGATGTGCTCAAGCCGCGCTACGCCGACTATGCCGAGCTGCTCGAGTACTGCCGCCGTTCCGCCAATCCGGTCGGCCGCCTGCTGCTGCACCTTTTCCGCGCCGCCACGCCCGACAACGTCGTGCGATCGGACGCGGTGTGCAGCGCGCTGCAGCTGGCGAATTTCTGGCAGGATGTGGCGCTCGATTACGCCAAGGGAAGGATCTACCTGCCGCAGGACGAGATGGCGCGCTTCGGGGTGAGCGAAGCGCATATCGCCGAGCGCCGCTGCGACGACGCCTGGCGCGCGCTGCTCGGGTTCCAGGTCGAGCGCACGCGCGCGATGTTGCTCGGCGGCGCCCCGCTCGGGCGCCGCCTGCCGGGGCGCATCGGGCTCGAGATCCGCGCCACCGTCGAGGGCGGGCTGCGCGTGCTCGACAAGCTTGGCACGGTGCATTTCGACGTCTTTCGCCGCCGCCCGGTCCTCCAATGGTACGACTGGCCGCTGCTCCTTTGGCGCGCGCTGTGACCCCCGACGAGTACTGCCAGCAGAAGGCGGCCGCGAGCGGCTCGAGCTTCTACTACGCGTTCCTGTTCCTGCCGCCCGAGCGGCGGCGCGCGATCACCGCCCTGTACGCCTTCTGCCGCGAAGTGGACGACGCCGTCGACGGCGTGTCCGAGCCGCAGCTCGCGCGCGCCAAGCTCGACTGGTGGCGCTCGGAGATCGCGAACCTGAGCGCCGGCAGACCGCAGCACCCGGTCACGCGCGCCCTGGCGCCCGCCGCGGCGAGCTTCGGCGTCAGCGCAGCGCGCCTGAACGAGATCGTCGACGGCATGCAGATGGACCTGGAGCAGTCGCGCTACCTCGATTTCAAGGGCCTCGAGCGCTACTGCTACCACGTCGCGGGCGTGGTCGGGATCCTCTCGGCCGGGATCTTCGGCTATCGCGACCCGCGCACGCTCGAATACGCCGAGCAGCTCGGCACCGCGTTCCAGCTCACCAATATCATCCGCGACGTGGGCGAGGACGCGCGCAACAACCGCATTTACCTGCCGCTGGAGGACCTCAAGGCGCACGCCGTCACCGCGGCCGACATTCTCAACGCGCGCTACAGCGACGCCTTCGCCACGCTGATGCGCTTCCAGGCCCGCCGCGCGCAGGCTTACTACGACAAAGCGCTCGGCGCGCTGCCGCAGGCCGATCGCCGCGCGCAGCGCCCCGGGCTGATCATGGCCGCGATCTACCGCACTCTGCTGGCCGAGATCGAGCGCGACGGCTTCAGGGTGCTCGACCGGCATACCTCGCTCACGCCGCTGCGCAAGCTGTGGATCGCCTGGAAGACGTGGATCGGCGCGTAGCGATCGTCGGCGCCGGCTACGCCGGCATGGCCTGCGCCGTGACACTCGCGGATCAAGGCGTGCCGGTCACGGTGTACGAATCGGGCCCGGTGCCCGGCGGGCGCGCGCGTCGCGTCGTATCGCAGGGCGACGCGCTCGACAACGGCCAGCACATCCTGATCGGCGCCTACGGCGAGCTGTTGGGCCTGATGCGGCGCGTCGGCGTGCCAAGCGACGCGCTGCTGCGCATGCCGCTCGAGCTGCGCTACGCCGGCGGCTTCGCGCTGCGCGCACTCCGGCTGCCCGCCCCGCTCGGGCTGCTCGGCGGGCTGCTCGCCGCACGCGGCGCGCCGTTCGGCGAGCGGCTGGGCGCGGTTCGCTTCGTGCTCGCGCTGCGCCGCGCCGGCTTTCGCGCCGGCGCGCACGACACGGTGCAAAGCCTGCTGCGGGCGCACCGGCAGGACGGCGGCATCGGCCACTTCCTGTGGCGTCCGCTGTGCGTCTCGGCGCTCAACACCCCGCCCGAGCGCGCCGCCGCGGGTGCCTTCCTCGCGGTGCTGCGCGACACGCTCGGCGCCGCGGCGGGCGCGAGCGATCTCTTGCTGCCGCGCGTCGACCTGAGCCGCCTGTTCCCCGAGCCGGCCGCGGACTGGCTGGCGGCACACGGCGGCGAGCTGCGCCTGAACGCGCGCGTGCGTGACCTCGAGGTCCTGCGGCGCGAGCACGCGGCGGTGGTGGTCGCGGTCGGACCGCACCAGCTCGCGGCGCTGCTGCCGGAGAGCGCGCCGGACTACGAGTACCAGCCGATCTACACGATATACCTTCAGTATCCCGAGCACGTGCGGCTGCCGCTGCCGCTACTCGGCCTGGACGCCGGGCTGGTGCAGTGGGTGTTCGACCGCGGCGCGCTGCTCGGCGAGCGCGGGCGGCTCGCGTGCGTGATCAGCGCGCAGGGCGATCACCAGCAGATGGAGCACGCCGAGCTCGGCGCAACCTGCGCGCGCGAGCTGGCGCAGGCGCTGCCGCAGCTGCCGGCACCGCTTTCGGCGCGCGTGATCGCCGAGAAGCGCGCCACGGTTGCCTGCACGCCCGGCCTCGCGCGGCCCGGGCCCGAGACGCCGCTGCCCGACGTGTTCCTCGCCGGCGACTACACCGACCCCGAGTATCCGCCGACGCTGGAAGCGGCCGCGCGCAGCGGCGTGCGCGCCGCACGCCTCTGCTATTGTCGAATCCGATGAGCTGGGATCCCGCGCAGTACCTCAAGTTTTCGGGCGAGCGGCTGCGGCCCGCGCTCGACCTGCTGGCGCGCGTGCCGGCCGCCGCGCCGCGCGCGGTGGTCGATCTCGGCTGCGGCGCGGGCAACCTCATGCCGCTGCTGCGCGAGCGCTGGCCGCAGGCCCGGTTGACCGGCATCGACGGCTCGCCGCAGATGCTGGCCAAGGCGCGCGCCGACCATCCGGGGATCGAGTTCGTCCAGGCCGACGTCGGCGCCTGGCGCCCCGCGCAGCCGGTCGACGTGCTCTACAGCAACGCGACGCTCCACTGGCTCGACGGGCACGAAAGCCTTTTCCCGCGCTTGCTCGAGTCGGTCGCTCCGGGCGGCTGGCTCGCGGTGCAGATGCCGCGCAACTTTGGCGCGCCGTCGCACACCGGCGTGCGCGACACGATCGAGAACGGACCCTGGCGCGCGCGGCTCGAGCCCCACTTGCGCCCGAGTCCGGTGGCCGGGCCGCAGTTCTACTGGCGCCTGCTGCACGCCAAGGCCGCGGCGCTCGAGATCTGGGAAACCGAGTACCTGCTGGCGCTGCGCGGCGACAACCCGGTGGCGGAGTTCGTCAAGGGCAGCTGGCTCAAACCCTTCCTCGACCGGCTCGAGGAGCCCGAGCGCAGCGCCTTCGAGGCGGATTACCGCGCGCGCGTACTCGCCGCCTATCAGCCCGAGGCCAACGGCAGCACGCTGTTCCCCTTCCGGCGCCTGTTCATCGTCGCGCAGCGCGGCTAGATTTCCCGCAGCGCCTGCACCGCCCGGTCGACCCGCTCGACCGCGATCAGCACGAGCCCGGCGATCGGCTTGAGCCGGTTCGCCTTCGGCACGATCGCGCGCTCGAAGCCGAGCTTGGCCGCCTCCTTCAGCCGTTCCTGGCCGCGCGGCGCCGGGCGCACCTCGCCCGCGAGACCGACCTCGCCGAACACCGCCACACGGCCCGGGATCGGGCGGTCGGTGAGCGAGGACACGATGGCGAGCGACACCGCGAGGTCGGCCGCCGGCTCGGCGATGCGCACCCCGCCCACCGCGTTGACGAACACGTCCTGGTCCACGGTGGCGATGCCCGCGTGCCGGTGCAGCACGGCGAGCAGCATCGCGAGCCGGTTCTGCTCCAGCCCGACCGAGAGGCGGCGCGGGGTCGGCGCCTGGGCCGCATCGACCAGGGCCTGGATCTCGACCAGCAGCGGCCGCGTGCCCTCCAGCGTCGCCAGCACGCAGGAGCCCGCTACGTCGCGCTCGTGCTGCGACAGGAACAGCGCCGAAGGGTTGCTCACCGTACGCAGGCCCTTCTCGGTCATGGCGAACACACCCAGCTCGTTGACTGCTCCGAAGCGGTTCTTCACCGCGCGCACGAGGCGGAACGCGGAGTGAGGGTCGCCCTCGAAGTGCAGCACGGTGTCGACGATGTGCTCGAGCACGCGCGGCCCGGCGATCGCGCCTTCCTTGGTCACGTGCCCGATGAGCAGGATCGCCGTGCCGTTGCGCTTTGCCACGCGCGTGAGCTGCGCTGCGCATTCGCGCACCTGCGCGACCGATCCGGGCGCCGACTGCATCTGCTCCGAATAAAGCGTCTGGATCGAGTCGATCACCGCCACCCGCGGCCGCTCGGCCTCGAGCGCGGCGACGATGCGCTCGAGCTGGATCTCGGCCAGCAGGCGCACCCTGCCCGCCGGCAGCGCAAGACGCCGCGCGCGCAGCGCGATCTGCTGCGCCGACTCTTCGCCCGAAATATAGAGCGAGGACGATTCGAGCGCCGAGACGCATTGCAGCAGCAGGGTCGACTTGCCGATCCCGGGGTCGCCTGCGAGCAGCGCCACCTGTCCCGCGACCAGCCCGCCGCCGAGCACCCGGTCGAGCTCGCCGATGCCGCTCGGGAGGCGGCCGAGCTCGCGCGTCTCGATCTCGGCCAGCGGCACCGGCGCCGCGGCCGGCGCCGGCGGCGCGTAGCGGTGCGCGGACGAACGCTCGGCAATCGTCTCGGAGAGCGTGCCGGCCGCGCCGCAGGCCGGGCAGGCGCCGAACCATTGCAGCGCGCTGGCGCCGCACTCGGAGCAGACGTAGACCGACTTCGCGCGCGCCATCACGCCACCTCTAGCACCGGAACGCGCGGCGCGAGCGCGCACAGCAGCTCGTAGCTCAAGGTTCCCGCCGAGGCGGCCACCTCGTCGGCCGACAGGCCCTGGCCCCACAGCGTCACCTGCGAGCCGATGCCGGCCCCGGGAATGCGGCTCAGGTCGACGCAGATCATGTCCATCGACACCCGGCCCACGGTGCGCGTGCGCACGCCGTCGACCAGGATCGGCGTGCCCGAGGGCGCGTGGCGCGGGTAGCCGTCGGCGTAGCCGCAGGCCGCGACCCCCACGGTCATCTCGCCCGCAGCCTGGTAGGAAAAGCCGTAGCCGACGCGCTCGCGCGGCGTCAGGCGCTGCTGCGCGATGATCTCGGTCTTCAACGTCATCGCCGGCTCGAGCTCGAGCTCGATCGCGCTGCGATCGGCGAACGGCGAGCAGCCGTAGAGCATGATTCCCGGCCGCACCCAGTCGGCGCGGGTCTCGGGAAAGCGCAGCAGCGCGGCCGAATTGGCGAGCGAGCGCGGCGCACCCGCGTACGGCGCCACGATCTCCTCGAACCGGGCGAGCTGCGCCTCGACCCCGCTTGCGCCGTCGGCGTCGGCGAAATGGGTCATCAGCGTCACCGTACGCACCTGCGGATTGGCCTCGAGCGCGTTCCACCCCAGGCGCACGTTGTCGAGCGTGAAGCCGAGCCGGTTCATGCCGCTGTTGACCTTCAGGTAGACGTCGACCGGCGCCGCGAGCGGCGTCTTGGCGAGCATCTCGATCTGCGCCGTGCTGTGCACCACCGGCGTCAGGCGCTGCTCGCACACCAGCGCCAGGTCCTGCGCGCTGAAAAAGCCCTCCAGCAGCAGGATCGGTTTTTGCACGCCTGCCAGCCGCAGCATGATTGCTTGTTCGAAGTCGAGCAGCGCGTAGCCGTCGGCGCCGGCGAGCGCGCCGGCGGCGCGCCGCAGGCCGTGGCCGTAGGCGTCGGCCTTGACTACGGCCCAAACCTTGGCGCTGCCCGCGCACTCGCGCGCGCGCTCGAGGTTGTGCGCCAGCGCGCGGAGCGAGATGGAGGCGCGGATCGGTCGCGGCATGCGCGCCTCAGCGCTGCTCGACGATGCGGAATACCGGCGCCTTGGCGCGCTCGTCCATCAGGCCGAGTGCACTCACCAGCGCCGCGGCCACCCGGTCGGTCGTGTCCTGCATCTGCGGCCATTGCTCGCGCGCGGCGTCGATCAGCGCACCGATGTCCTCGGGCAGCGGCCGCTCGTCCTCCATCACCATGTCCTCGAGCATGCCGGGCTTGAGCTCGGGCCGGAACAGCAGGCCGTAGCCCAGCTCGCCAGTGCGGAACGCGAGCCAGCGCCCGTCTTCGTCCGCGGCCACCGGCTCGAGCCCGGCGCCGAGCTCGGCGCCGAGCTCGGCGCGGCCGTTGGCCATCACCAGCACGCGGCGACCGTCGATCGCGCGCGCCACGGGGTCGTCGGCGACCAGCGCATGCGCGAGCGCGAAGCGCGCGTCGTGCTCCGGCTCGGCGGACAGCGCGGCGCCGTAGGCCGCGGCCAGCACCTGGGCGCCGAAGCCCAGCCCCACGATCGGGCGCCTGGACTTGGCGAAGGCGCGCACCAGGCGCATCTCGTCGTCTACCCAGGGGCAGTGCTCGCGGTCGACCGCCGCGTACGCAGCGCCGAGCAGCCACAGGGCGTCGAACTGCGACGGCGTGCCGGCGACGTCCTCGCCGGTCACCGGACGCACGTACTTGAAGCCGATTCCGCGCGCCTCCCACTGCGCCTCGAGCGCGCCGAAGAACTCCGCGAAGCTGTGCTGGACGGCGAGAAAGCGCTTCACGACGCAGCGCGCCTCAGCCGGGAAGCTTTGCCGCCAGCCTTTCCTTGGCGAACTGGACGAAGGTGTTTACCAGCCGCGAACGGAACTTCTCCTTCGGATAGACCACCGACAGGTTGCGGATCAGGCGCGGCGCGAGCGGCAGGCCGACCAGCTCGCCGAGGCGGGTTTCCTTCTGCACCGTGGCGCGCGACATGATGGTGAAGCCCAGGCCGGTGGCGACCAGCCCCTTGAGCGCCTCCGGGCTGCCGAGCTCCATCACCACCTTGAGCGATTCGGGCCGCACCCCGGCCTTCTGGAAGTAGGCGTCGGTGACCTCGCGCGTGCCCGAGCCGGACTCGCGGCTGATGTACGGGTACTCGACCAGCTGCTTGGGCGTGAGCGACTCGTGCTGCGCGAGCGCGTGCGAGCTCGCGCACACCACCACCAGCTCGTCCTCACAGCACACGTCGGTCGCCACCGCCGCGAGGTGCGAGGGGGCCTCGATGAAGCCGATGTCCAGGGTGTGCTCCGCGACGCGGTTCTCGACCGCGCCCGAATTGGCGACGAACAGGCGCGGCACCACGTTCGGGTGGCGCGACTTGAAGTCGCCCAGCACCTGCGGCAGCAGGAACTCCGCGATCGTGGTGCTCGCGCCGACCAGCAGCAGACCGGCGATCTGGCCTGTCATTTCCTTCAGCCGCGTGTCGAGCTCGGCCGACAGGCCGAGAATGCGCTCGGCGTAGTCGAGCACGATATCGCCCGCGGGGGTGAGCGCGATGCGCCCGTGCCCGCGCTCGAACAGGCGGGAGTTGAAGTGCTCCTCGAGCTGCTTGATCTGGAACGTCACCGCCGGCTGGGTCATGAACAGGGCCTCCGCCGCCTTGGTGAACGACAGATGCTTGGCAACGGCATGAAATACCTGCAGGCGCCGGTCGGCCATGTTCGATCAGTCCGTTCAATGCGTGTTGAGACAACTCTTATTCAAGCATAAACTCGGCGCGATTCATAGCTTATGATGGCCTGTGAGCGACGCCTGGAAACGCCTCGATCTGTCCGGCGGCGGATTGCAGGAGGCCAACCTGCGCCTCGCCGCGGCACTGCGCCGGCGGCGCAGCGCCTACCTGCTGTGGCTCGCGTTCCCGCTCGGCGCGCACCGCGCCTACTTGCGAGACCGCGCCGGCGCCTGGGCCTATCGCCTGGCCAGCGCCGCCGCGCTCGGCCTGCTGCTGCTCGATGCGCGGGCCGCCGCCGGCGTCGCCCTGCTGATCCTCGCCGCCGCGCTCTACGACCTCGCCTGCATGGAGTCGCGCCTGACCCGGCTCAACAAGTCGATCCGCATGCAGGTCTACCTGCGCCGCGCAGAGTAGGCCGCCTCGGCGTGCTATAAACCGGCACGCGAAAAATCCGATGAATCTCGGCTTCTACATAATAATGGCGGCGCAGTTTTTCTCGTCGCTCGCCGACAACGCGTTGCTGGTCGCCGCCATCGCCATGCTCATGCAGTCGCACGAGCCGTCGTGGCTGACGCCGTACCTGAAGTTCTTTTTCGTGCTGTCGTACGTCGTCCTCGCGCCCTACGTCGGCGCCTTCGCCGACCGCCTGCCCAAGGGCCGCGTGATGCTCATGTCCAACACGGTCAAGATCGCCGGCTGCGCCGTGATGCTGTTCGGCGTCAACCCGCTCGCGGCCTACGCGCTGGTCGGCTTGGGCGCCGCGGCCTACTCGCCCGCCAAGTACGGCATCCTGACCGAGTACCTGCCGCCGACCAGGCTCGTGCTCGCCAACGGCTGGATCGAAGGGCTCACGGTGGCGTCGATCATCCTCGGCACCGTGCTCGGCGGCGTGCTGATCAATCAGGCGGTGGCCGGCTTCCTGCTCGCGTTCGACCTGCCGCTGATCGACACCGGCGTCGACACCCCGCCCGAGGCGGCGCTGTGCGTGATCGCGTTCGTGT
>DAHVFK010000098.1 GCA_027317055.1 Betaproteobacteria bacterium
AGCGGAAAGTGCGCCGGCGCGACGAGGAACTCGCAGCGGCATTCGCGCTCCTCGCGCAGGCCGCGGTCGGCGAGGATGCCGACGATCTCGCCGCGCTCGAGGCATTCCTGCGCGCGCAGCAGCGAGCCCGGGTGCCCGAGCGGGATCACGCGCGGCGCGGCCCCGGGCACGAGAGCGTCCAGCACGCGGTTGACCTTCTCCACGACCTCGACGTGCATCAGCATGTTGACCGGCGGCGCGCCCTCCGCCAGCCCGGCGGTGCGCAGGATCTCGAAGCTGCCCAGGTGCGAGCCGAGCAGGATGAAGCCGCGGCCCCGGCGCAGCGCCGTCAGCAGCGCGGGCGGTACGTCGAGCCGAACGTCGAAGTAGCCGTAGCGGCCGGCGCGCAGGTAGACGCGGTCGTGGACGGTCGAAGCGAAGGCGTGGTAGTGGCGCATGACCTCGGCCAGGCGCGGTGGCCGGCCAAGCACGCGCCGCAGGTAGTCGGCCGAGGCGCGCCGCGCGCCGCGCGAAAAGAGCACGAAGTAGGCGCAGATCGGGTACAGGAAGGCGCGCCCGAAAGGCCGGCCGAGCGCGAGGGTGACCCAGACGAGCGCGCGGATCGCGGCCTGGCTGCCGCGCTCGCGCTGCGCCAGCCAGCCGCCGCTCAAGCGCCGATCTCCGCGCTGCCGGTGGCGAAGGCCTTGCCGTCGCGAACAAGGGTGAACCGGATCGGACCCGGTTCCGGCTGCTCGATGACGATCCGGAACCGCTCGCCGGGCGCGAGCGGCGCGAGGAACTTCACCGCAGGCAGCCCGGTCAGGCGTGCTTGCGGGCCGAGCGCGCTCTCGATCGCGGCCGCGACCCGCTCGAGCAGCACCACCGCGGGGACGATCGGGTTGCCGGGAAAGTGTCCCGCCAGCGCGGGATGCGCGGGCTCGATCACGGTCTCGAGCTCGAATTTCATCGCGCGGACATCCGGTGCAGCAGCGCTTCGAGCCCGTCGCGCGTGATCTTGCCGTTGGCCGCGCGCGGCAGGGCGTCGACCAAGTAGAGCGGGCGCGGCAGGAACACCGGGTCGAGGTCGCGCCGCAAGGCCTCGATGATCGACGCCCTGCTCGCAGACGGCGCCACCGCGAACGCTGCCGGCCGACCGGCCCCGTCCGGCATGTAGAACACGCCGTCGACGACCCCGGGCACCGCGCGCAGGCGCGTGTTGAGATCCTCGATTGAGGTGCGTTTTCCCGCGACCTTGATCATGTCGCCGATTCGTCCCAGCAGGCGGAAGCCGCGCGCGCCCTCGCGTTCTACCCGGTCGGTAAGGGTGAACGGAGCATCGAGGTGTCCACCCTGCACCCGCATCGCCCCGTCTTCGGGGGCGAACGTCAACCCCTCGCTCAGGGTCCACGTCGCGCCGCGCGCGGTTCGCCGCAGCGCCATCATGCCGGTTTCGCTCGAGCCGTAGATCTCCTCCACCGGGCAGTCCCACAGCGCCTCGGCCGCCTGCGCGAGCTTCGCATCGAGCGGCATGGTCGAAGAGATCACGCCGCGCAGCGCGCTGCGCAGGTCGAGCGCGTCATCGACGCAGGCCCGCAGCTGTAGCGGCGTGGTCATCAGCCAGCGCGGCGCGGGCGCGGCCTCCAGCGCGGCCTTGACGTCCGAGGGCAGCAGCGGGCGGCCGGCGTCGACCGCGCCGCGCCACTGCAGCGGCAGCATTATGGTCGCCTCGAGGCCGAACATGTGCTGCGGCGGCACGGTGCCGACGATCTGCGGCGCGAGCGATGGTCCGAGGCCGAGGTGCCGCCCGAGCGCCAGCGCGCCGCGCACCAGCGAGCCCCAGGTCTTGACGTGCGGTGCCGGGTGCCCGGTGCTGCCAGACGTGAACACCATTGCCGCCGGCTGCCCGGCGGGGAAGGCCGGCATCTCGCGTGCCCCCGGCGCGCTTGGGTGTCCCAGCGGACGAAGCCGCGCGACGCCCGCGGGCACCTCGTCGTGGTCGGCGACGCAGCACAGCTCGCCGAAGTCGCGGCAGATATCGCGGATCGCGGCGTCGCCGCTGCCCGGCGGCAGCAGGCACAGACGGCGCGCGATCAGCGCCGCGGCGAAGCCGACCAGGAAGTGATAGCGGTCGCGGCACAGGTTGAGCACCTGCCGCCCGGGCGGCAGCGCGGCGGCGAGCGCCGCCGCATCGGCCAGCAGCGTCGCGGCGGAGATCGGCTGCCCGCGCCGGCGCGCGACCGCGTCGTCCATCGAATGCAGGCGCAGCAGCGGCAGCGTCTGCGCGGCCGGCAGGCGCAGGTACTGCAGCATGTCGCCCAGGCGCTGGGGCGGATGGTGCCGGAAGCGCACGCGGCGCCACGCGAACTCGCCCAGGAACAGCGCCGCCACCAGCGCCGGGCTGCCGGCGTAGACGAACAGCGTCCACGCGCGCAGCGGACCGAACGCCGTCAGCCACGCGGCAGCGGCGGCCAGCGCGGCGAACAGAAGGGTCCAGGCGAGCGTAACGCGACGCGTGTAGGCGGAACGGTCGGGCGGCAGGGTGCCGCCGTGCGCGTGACGCGCGAACGATGTGATGAGCGGCTCGGCGCCGCGCCGCAGGGTGCGCCCGAATACCCAGCACAGCACGAGGTCGATCAGCACCGGCGGAAGGTCCGCGGCCCACTTGAGCGCCGCGCCGTCGGGCAGCGATCTCAGCGCGAAGCGGCTGACGAGCGCATACAGGACCACCGCGCAGACTGCGCCGATGGCGCGCCTACTTGGTGCGATGCTTTTCAATGTGCGCGGTCAGCGCCCGCAGCGAAGCGAAGATGCGCTCGTTGTCGGCGTCGTCGGAGCGCAGCTTGAAGCCGTATTGCTTGGAAACGGCGAGTGCGATTTCGAGCAAATCGATCGAGTCGAGCCCCAGGCCCTCGCCGAACAGCGGCGCCTCGGGATCGATCTCGCCGGGGCTGATCTCGAGGTTGAGCGCCTGGACGATCAGCGCGGACAGCTCGGATTCGAATGCGGTAGTCTGCATCTGTATTTATTGCTTGTAGGTGTATTAGAGGTGTCGCCCTACAGTATAAATCGCTCCGGGAGAGAGGATGAACGATAGATCGCACGTGGTGGAGCGTTTCGCGGCCTTCGCGGAGGCATTCCGCGCCCAACCGCTGCCGCCCGAGGTCTTGCACCACGCCAAGCGCGCGGTGATCGACTGGCACGCGGCGCTGTTTCCGGGCGCGGCGATGGCGCCCGCGACGCTGCTCGAGCGCGCGCTGGCGGAGGAACTCGACCGGGGCGGGGCGCGCCTCGCGCTCGGCCGGCCCGCCACGGTGCGCGCGGCGGCGCTGATCAACGGGGCAGCGGCGCATACCGCCGAAGTCGACGACATCTTCCGCGACGGCATCTACCACCCGGGCGCGCCGACGATCGCCGCGGCGCTCGCGCTGGCGCAGGGCGCGCGCGCCTCGGGCGAGGCTTTCCTGCGCGCGGTGGTCGTCGGCTACGAGATCTCGACCCGCATCGGCGCGGCGATGGGCCGCGCGCACTACCGCTACTGGCACAACACCGGCACCATCGGCTGCTTCGGCGCCTGCGCCGCCGCGGCCGAGCTGCTCGGCCTGGATCGCACGCGCTTCGCCCACGCGCTGGCGACGGTCGCCACCTTCTCGGCCGCGCTGCAGCAGGCGATGCGCGGCGACTCGATGTCCAAGCCGCTGCACGCCGGCAACGCGGCGCAGGCAGGCCTCACCGCCGCGCTCGCCGCGAAGGAGGGCGTCACCGGGTCCCTGGATGTGCTCGAGGGCGAGGCGGGATACGGCAGAGCAATGAGCGACGGCCCCGACTGGGACAAGGCGCTCGCCACGCTGGGGCGCGAGTTCCACGTCACCCGCATGACGTTCAAGAACCACACCTGCTGCGGCCACAGCTTCGCCGCGATTGACGGCGCGCTCGCGCTCAAGGCGAACATGGGCCTCGAGGCGCGCGACATCGAGCGGGTGCGGGTCGGGACCTACAAGGCGGCGCTGGACGTGGCCGGCATCGAGCAGCCGCGCACCCCGGCCGAGGCGCGCTTCTCGCTCAAGTACGTGGTCGCCACCGCGCTCACCGGCGGCAGCGTGCGCTTCGCCGCGTTCGAGCCCGAGCGGCTGCAGGACCCCGCGACGCGCGCGCTGATGGAGCGAATCGAAGTCTCGCTCGACCCGGAGCTCGACGCCGCGTTTCCGCGTCAGCGCGCGGCGCGGGTGGCGATCGACGCCGCCGGCGGGCGCCGCGCCGAGTGGTTGCAGCCCACGCGCATCGGCGATCCGGACGCGCCGCTGTCGGACAGGCAGCTCGAGGACAAGTACCTCGAGCTCGCCGGGCCGGTGCTGGGCGAGACGCCCGCGCGCGAGCTGCTGGCGCGGCTCTGGGTGCTCGAGTCCGCGTCCGACCTGGGCCGATGACGAGCCTAGCGCAGGCCTTGTTCGCGCCGCGCGCGGTCGCGCTCATCGGCGCCTCGGGCGACGCGAAGAAGAACACCGCGCGCCCGCAGCGCTTCCTTGCCAAGCACGGCTACGCCGGCGCCGTGCTGCCGATCAACCCGACTCGCGCGGAGGTGCTGGGGAAGAAGGCCTACCGCATCGTGGCCGACGCGCCGCAGCCGGTAGACCACGCCTTCATCATGATTCCGCAGGTGGAGCAGGCGATCGAGGACTGCGGCCGCAGCGGCGTCGCGGTGGCGAGCATCTTCAGCGACGGTTTCGCCGACGTCGGGCCCGAGGGCGCGGCGCGCCAGGCGCGCCTCGCCGCGCGCGCGAGGGAGCTCGGTGTGCGTCTGCTGGGGCCGAACAGCATGGGGGTGATCGACATCCCCGGGCGGTTCGCGCTGACGGTCAACGCGGTGCTGGAGATGGACGCGCTGCCTGCCGGCGGAACCAGCATCGTGTCGCAGAGCGGCACCATGCTCGGCACGGTGCTCTCGCGCGGCGCGGCGCGCGGGCTGGGTTTTTCCAAGCTGGTGTCGGTCGGCAACGAGGCCGACCTCGGCGTGGGCGAGCTGGTCGAGCTGCTCGCCGACGACGCGGCCACGCGCGTGATCCTGCTATTTCTCGAGACCGTGCGCGACGCGGAGCGGCTCGCCGGCGCGGCGCGCCGCGCGCACGCCGCGGGCAAGCCGGTGGTGGCCTACAAGCTCGGCCGTTCGGCGCTCGGCGAGCGCCTGGCGCGCTCGCACACCGGCGCGCTCGCGGGCAGCGACGCGGCGCTCGACGCCTACTTCCGCGCCTGCGGCATCCTGCGCGTGGACATGCTCGAGACCCTGATCGAGATCGCGCCGCTCGTCGCGGGGCGCGCGCCGCCGCGGCTGGAGCCCGGACGCTCGCCACGCGTCGCGGTGGTCACCACCACCGGCGGCGGCGCAGCAAGCGTGGTAGACCGGCTGGGCCTGTCCGGCATCGAGACCGTCGCGCCGGGCAGCGACGCGCCGATCATCGACCTCACCATGGCCGGCACCTCGGCCCAGTACGCCTCGACGCTCGCCTCGCTCATCGACTCGCCCGAGTGCGACGCGGTGCTGGCGGTGGTCGGCTCCTCGGCGATGTTTCACCCGCAGCATGCGGTCCAGCCGATCCTCGACGCAAAGCGCAGCGCCAAGCCGCTCGCCGCCTTCCTCACCCCGCACGCCGAGCAGTCTCTCGCGCTGCTCGCGCGCGCCGAGGTGGCGGCGTTCCGCACCCCGGAAGCCTGCGCCGACGCGTTTCGCGCTTATTTTTCATGGAAGGAACCGCGCAGGATTGAATCAAGTGAGGTTGTTGAAATTCAGATCAAGAAGAAAAAGTTCGATGAAAAATCATCTATCGATCTGTTCGCGTCACTCGGCATCCCGGTGGCTGAGTCGCAGGCGGCGCGCGCACCGGGCTTCGAGCACAGCGTTCCCTACCCGGTGGCGGCGAAGATCCTTTCGGCGCAGATCGCGCACAAGACCGAAGCGGGAGGGGTGATTCTCGGAATCGGCGATCAGGCGGATTTCGACCTGAAAGTTCCGGGCTTGAAATCAACCCGGATTCTCGTCCAAGCCATGCACTGCGGCCTGGGCGAGGCGATCATCGGCTATCGCGACGACCCGCTGGTCGGGCCGCTCGCGCTGGTCGGCTCCGGAGGGGTCATGGCCGAGATCTACAAGGACGTGGTGCTCGCGCTCGCGCCGGTGAGCGTGGAGGAGGCCGAAGAGATGATCGCGCGGGTGAAAGGCTTCGCCGTGCTGCGCGGCTACCGCGGGCTGCCGCGCGGCGACCTGCGCGCGCTCGCCGGGGCGCTCGCCGCGCTGTCGCGCTTGGCGCTCGTGCGCGGGCGGCTGGTGGCCGAGGCCGAGATCAACCCGATGATCGTCAAGCGCGAGGGTGTCGTCGCGGTTGATGGCCTGGTCGTGCCGAAGGCCTAGCCATGCCTTATATCGCGCTCGCGCAGATCCTGCAGGCCGCCGGCGCCGAGCCGCCCGGGCCGGGCGAGCTCGAGATCCGCGGCGCCGACCCGGTGTTTTGCACCCGCTACCGGGTCGGCACCGCCGGCGCCGCCGCGCTCGCGGCGCTGGGGCTCGCTGCGGCGCGGCTGTGGCGGGCGCGCGGCGGGCGCGCGCAGACGATCGCGATAGACCTCGCGCCGGCCGCCGCCTCGCTGCGCAGCACCGCGTACCTGCGCGTCAACGGCAAGCCGGCGTCCGAGATCTGGGCATCGCTGAGCGGTTTCTACCCCGTGAGCGACGGCTGGATCCGCTTCCACTGCAACTTCCCGCCGCACCGCGAGGCGGCCTACGGCGTGCTCGGCGCGGCGCAGGAGCGCGCGGCGGGCGAGGCTGCAAGCCGCGGCTGGACGGGCGAGGCGCTCGAAGACGCGATCCACGCCGCGGGCGGCTGCGCCGGCTACGTGCGCAGCAGCGCGGACTGGGCGCGCCAGGCACAGGCGCAGGCGGTCGCGGCGCAGCCGCTGATCGAGATCGAGAGAATCGGCGACGCGCCGCCCGAGCCGCTGTCCGGTGCGCCGCGCCCGCTCTCGGGCGTGCGGGTGCTCGACCTGACGCGGGTGCTCGCCGGCCCGACCTGCGCCCGCAGCCTCGCCGAGCACGGCGCCGACGTGCTCAAGATCAGCGCCGCGCATCTCGCCGACCTGGGCATGGTCGAGCTCGACACTGGCATCGGCAAGCTCTCGGCGCGGCTCGACTTGAGGAAAGAAGAGGATTTGCGCGCGTTGCGTGAACTGGTGCGTCAGGGCGACGTGTTTTCGCAGTCCTACCGCCCCGGCACGCTCGGCGCGCGCGGCCTTACGCCCGAAGCGCTCGCCGCGCTGCGCCCCGGGATCGTATGCGTGTCGCTCAGCGCCTGGGGCACGAGCGGCCCGTGGCGCGCGCGGCGCGGCTTCGACAGCATCGTGCAGTCGGTCAGCGGCATGGCACAGGCGCAGGGCGGCGCCGAAAAGCCGAGCCTGCTGCCGGTGTCGGCGATCGACTACGTGAGCGGCTACCTGATGGCCTTCGGCGCCATGCTCGCGCTCGAGCGCCGCGCGCGCGAAGGCGGCAGCTGGCTGGTGCGCGTCGCGCTGGCGCGCGTAGGCAAATGGATTACGGATCTGGGGCAAGCGTCGCCGGGTGGAGCAGAGGAACTTGCTTCAGACATTCTGCAAGATCTATTGACTGAGACCGAGGCGCCCGACGGGCGGATTACTCACTTGCGCCCGGTGCTCGCGATGTCGGCGACGCCGCCGCGCTGGGAGCGGCCGCCGGTCCCGCTCGGGTACCATGCGGCGGCGTGGCCGCGGCGCGGCTGACAGGGGACTGGCTCATGGACTTCCGTTTCACTTCCGAGCAAGAGCAGTTCCGCGACTCGGTGCGGCGCTTCGTCGAAAAGGAGCTCGCGCCCGGTGCACGCGAGCGCGCGCACGCGACCGAGTACCCGTGGCAGGTGGCGAAGCAGATGGCCGCGCAGGGCCTGCTCGGCATCACCATCGCCCAGGCCGACGGCGGCCAGGGGGGTAGCCTGATCGATGCGGTGATCGCGATCGAGACGGTGGCCGCGAGCTGCCCCAGGAGCGCCGACGTGGTGCAGGCGGGCAACTTCGGCGCGATCCGGGTGCTGGCCGAGTACGGCACGGCGGAGCAGAAGAAGGCCTATCTCGCCAGTCTGCTCGCGGGCGAGACAGTGATCTCGGTCGGCATGACCGAGCCCGAGGCGGGCTCGGCGGTGACCGACCTGAAAACGACCGCGACGCCCGACGGCGCGGGCTGGCGCATCAACGGCTCGAAGGTGTTCACCACTCATTCGGCCTATGCCGAGATTTACCTCGCCTACGTGCGCTTCGGCCCCGGGGTGGGCGGCATCGGCTCGGTGCTGATCGAGCGCGAATCGGCCGGCGTCAAGCGCGGCGCGCCGTCGGCGTTCATGTCGGGCGAGGAGTGGGCGCAGCTCTACTTCGAGGACGTCTACGTGCCGCCGGAGAGGCTGCTGCTCGGCCCGGGCGGATTCAAGAAGCAGATCGCCGGCTTCAACGTCGAGCGCATCGGCAACACCGCGCGCTCGCTCGCGCTCGGGCGCTACGCCTTCGAGGAGGCGCGGCAGTGGGCGCTGCAGCGCCGCCAGTTCGGACGCCTGCTGTGCGAGTTCCAGGGCCTGCAGTGGAAGTTCGCCGAGATGAAGATGAAGCTCGACGCGGGGCAGCTGCTGCTGTACCGCGCGGCGGCCAACGCCGATCGCGGCTTTCCCTCGGCCGAGGAGACCGCGATTGCCAAGGCGTTCTGCAACCAGGCCGGATTCGATGTCGCGAACGAGGCGCTGCAGGTGATGGGCGGCATGGGCTACAGCCGCGAGTCGCTGGTGGAGTACTGCCTGCGCCGCTGCCGCGGCTGGATGATCGCGGGCGGATCGATCGAGATCCTGAAGAACCGCATCGCGGAAGGCGTGTTCGAGCGCAGCTTTTCGCAACGTCCGGGGGGATGAGATGGACTGGGACCTGTTCATTCGGCGCGTCAACGAGGATCGCCTGGTGGCGCGCCACGGCGCCGGTTCGAGCTTCAGGCTGCTGCTCGGCTGGGGCGACGAGGATCACCTGCTGCGGGTGGACGACGGACGGCTGACCGAGCACCGGCGCGGGCCGTTCGTGATGCCGCAGTGCGACTTCGCGCTCGCGGGAAGCGACGACGCCTGGACGCGCTTCGCCCACCCGCAGCCGGCGCCGCGCGACCAGGACCTGTTCGCGTACTTTCGGCGGGGCGAAATTTCGCTGACCGGCGACACGCGCAAGTTCTACGCCCACCAGCTGTGCCTCAAACTGATGCTGGCGAACCTGCGCGCCGCGGGAGCACGCTCGTGAGCGGCGTGCTCGAGCCGGTCACCGGCCGCTACCTGCGCTTCGAGTTCGAGGGCCGTGCGCAGCGCGTTTACTTCGAAGAGGCGGGGCAGGGCATCCCGCTGCTTTGCCTGCACACCGCGGGCTCGGACACACGCCAGTTCCGCGGCCTGCTGAACGAGCCGCGCATCACCGAGCGCTTCCGCGTGGTTGCCTTCGACCTGCCCTGGCACGGCAAGAGCTCGCCGCCCGCGGGCTGGCAGCACGAGCGCTACCGCCTTACCAGCGCGTCCTACACCGGCATCATCCTGGCCTTCATCGAGGCCCTCGGGCTGGAGCGGCCGGTGGTCATGGGCTGCTCGATCGGCGGGCGCATCTGCCTCAACCTCGCGCTCGAGCACGCGGCCGGCTTTCGCGCCATCGTCGGCCTGCAGTCGGCCGCCAACACGCCGCGCTACTACGACCCGTCGTGGCTCACGCACCCGGAGGTCAACGGCCAGGTCGCGAGCGCGGCCACCGTGATGGGGCTGATGTGCCCCGACAGTCCCGAGGCCGAGCGCTGGGAAACGCTTTGGCACTATATGCAGGGCGGGCCCGGGATC
>DAHVFK010000099.1 GCA_027317055.1 Betaproteobacteria bacterium
GCGCGAAGTGGGGCAATGGGTGGCCGAGTTCGTGCGCGACAACTACCGCCCCGAGCCGAAGAAGAAGCGCATCCGGCCGCAATCGTTCAAAGATCCGGCGGACCGCGCGAAGGGCTGATGGCGCAGGACAAGGAAAACCGGCTGGCGCGCTGGTCGCGGCTGAAACGCGAATCGGTGCGCGCTGCCGAGGCGCCCACGCCGACGCCGCCCGCGCCCGAGGCGCCGCCGCCCGAGCTGCCGCCGCTGGATCAGTTGGGCCCCGATTCGGACTTCAGCAGCTTCATGGACCGGCGCGTCGATGACGGCCTGCGCCGGCTCGCGCTCAAGAAGCTGTTCGGCGACCCGCGCCTGAACGCCGCCGACGGGCTGGACGTCTTCTCCGAGGACTACTCGAAGCTCGAGGACCTGCCGCAGGAAATGGTGGCCAAGCTGGTGCACATGCGGCGCACGCTGCGCCGCCCGGATCCGGAGCAGGAGAAGGAGGAGGAAGTGCAGGCGCAACAGCAGGCGACGCAGGAAATCGGGGCCGAAGAGGAAGTCGTGGCGGAAGCGGAAGTGGAAGTCGAGAAACCGGACAACGAGAACAACGGAGACGAACCCAAAGATGTCGCTCGAGGGCAAGACACTTAAGCTGTGCAACTGCAACGGCACGTTGCCGCTCGACGCCAAGGCGCTCGCGGCAGCGCTCAAGCAGGGCGCGCCGCTCACCGTGCACGGCGAGCTGTGCCGCAAGCAGGCGGGCGCGTTCCAGGCCGCGCTCAACGACCCGCAGCTGCTGGTTGCATGCACGCAGGAGGCGTCGCTGTTCGCCGAGCTGGCGCAAGGCGCCGAATCGAAGGCCGAGCTGCGCTTCGTCAACATCCGCGAGGCGGCGGGCTGGTCGGCCGAGGGCCGCCGCGCCACGCCCAAGATCGCGGCGCTGCTCGCCGCGGCGGCGCTGCCCGAGCCCGAGCCGGTGCCGGCGGTGGAGTACAAGTCGGGCGGCCATCTGCTGGTGATCGGGCCCTCGGCCGCCGCGCTCGACTGGGCGCAAAGGCTCTCCGATCGGCTCGACGTCAGCGTGTTGGTCACCCGCGGCGAAGGCGGCGAGCTGCCGCTCGAGCGCCGCTACCCGGTCTGGTCTGGCACGCCGCTGCGGGTCGCGGGCTGGCTCGGCGCGTTCGAGGTCGAGTGGACGCAGGACAACCCGATCGACCTTGAGCTGTGCACGCGCTGCAACGCCTGCGTCGCGGCCTGTCCCGAGAACGCGATCGACTTCACCTACCAGGTGGACCTGGACAAGTGCAAGTCGCACCGCGCCTGCGTCAAGGCCTGCGGCGCGATCGGCGCAGTGGACTTCGCGCGCGTGGATCGGGTGCGCAAGGAGCGCTTCGACATGGTGCTCGACCTTTCCGCCGAGCCGCTGCTGCGCACGCCCGAGCTGCCGCAGGGCTACGCCGCGCCCGGCGCCGACCCGCTCGAGCAGGCGCTTTGCGCGGCGCAGCTCGCGCAGCTGGTGGGCGAGTTCGAGAAGCCCAGGTTCGTCATCTACAAGGAGCGCATCTGCGCCCACAGCCGCTCGGGGCGCAACGGCTGCAACCGCTGCATCGAGGTCTGCTCGACCGGGGCGATCAGCGCCGACGGCGACCACGTCAAGGTCGAGTCGCACTTGTGCGCCGGCTGCGGCGGCTGCGCGACCGTGTGCCCTTCGGGCGCGATGGGCTACGCCTACCCGCGCGTGCCGGACATGGGGCGGCGCCTGAAGACGCTGCTCGGCACCTACCGCGACGCGGGCGGCAAGGACGCCTGTCTGGTGTTCCACAACATGGAAGACGGCCGCGCCCTGGTGCATGGCGTGGGGCGCCACGCGCTGCGCGGCGGCAAGGGGCTGCCCGCGCGCGCGATTCCGGTCGAGGCCTTCCATATCGCCTCGATCGGCATCGACCTGCTGCTGGGCACGATCTGCTACGGCGCAAGCCAGGTCGCGGTGGTTTCGACCGGGCGCGAGGCCGAGTCCTACGGCGCTGCGCTGATCGAGCAGATGGGCCACGCCGAGACGATCCTAAACGCCCTCGGTTACGCCGGCCGGCACTTCGAGTTGATCCGCGCCGAGGACGCCCCGAGCCTCGAGCGCGCGCTGTGGGCGATGCAGCCGGCCAAGGGCGTTTCGATGCCGGCGGGCTTCAACCTCGCGCTCGAAAAGCGCGGTACGCTCGATTTCGAGCTCGATCACCTGGCCAGGCACGCGCCCGCGCCGCAGGAGAGTATCGCGCTCGCCAAGGGTGCGCCGTTCGGCGCCCTTGCGGTCGACAAGCAGAGCTGCACCCTGTGCAAGGCCTGCATCGGCGCCTGCCCGGAAGCCGCACTGCAGGACGCACCCGAAACGCCGGCGCTGCGCTTCATCGAGCGCAACTGCGTCCAGTGCGGACTGTGCGCCGACACCTGCCCGGAGGGCTCGATCACGCTCCTGCCGCGCCTGCTGCTTACGCCGCAGGCGAAGCAGGCGGTGACACTGAACGAAGCCGAGCCATTCAATTGCGTGCGCTGCGGCAAGCCGTTCGGTACACGCCAGCTGATTGACAACATGCTCGGCAAGCTGACGACGCACTCGATGTTCGCCGGCGGCGGCGCGCTCAGGCGGCTGCAAATGTGCGCCGACTGCCGTGTGGTCGACATGATGGAGTCGAAGGACGAGCCTTCGATCCTCGATTATCCGGGGCGCAAATGAGCCCCGACGCCGCGCCGCTGCAGTTCGCGCCTACGCTGCCGCCCGAGGAGGCGGCGCGCGCCGACTTCTACGCCCTGCTTGCGCGGCTGTACTACGACGCGCCGGACGCGGCGCTGCTGGCGGAGCTCGCCAGCGCCGACGAGATCGTGGCCGAGGAGTCGAGCGGCGAAGGGGCGGGATTCGCGCTCGCCTGGCGCGATCTGACGCTCGCCGCCGCGGCCGCCGACCTGGCGGCGGTGAAAGAGGAATACCAGTCCCTGTTCATCGGCGTCGGTAAAGCGCAGGTCACGCCGTACGCGGGCGCCTATCTCGCCACCAGTGCGGTCGATGCGCCGCTGGTCAATTTGCGCGGCTACCTTGCGCAGCGCGGAATCGCGCGTCGCATATCGGTCAACGAGCCGGAGGATCATATCGCGGCACTATGCGAGCTTATGCGCTTTCTTATTGCAGAGCAGCATGCGCCGCTGGAGGATCAGAAGGCCTTCTTCGACCGATTTATGTGGTCGGGGGCGGGCCGCTTGTGCGATGCGGTAGTCAATTGCGAGCAAGCCGTGTTTTATCGCGCCGTCGCGCGTTTCACAAAACAGTTCCTCGAAGTTGAATATGCAGCGTTCCGCATGTAAGAATAGGCGCTGCTCTGCAAATTAGTCGTTGCGCCCGCGGCCGGATCGCCCTGGGCGCTACGCATAAAACAATACGGAGGCGACCATGAGCGAACGCAGCCCACGTCTTTCACGCCGCAATTTCCTTCTCTCAGTCGGCGCCGGCGGCGCGGCCACCGCGGCCGCCATCGTCGCCAAGACGGCGCCGGGCATACCGGCCGCCGGGCCCGAGACGGCCAAGAGCGAGTCTCGCGGCTACCAGGCGACCGAGCACGTCAACAACTACTACCGCACCACCAAGGTCTGAGGAGGCCGCAATGTTGCTGACCAGAAAATCCGGCTCCGCCGAAGTTCCGCAGGCGCGCCTGGCGCGCGGGCTGACGAACACGGTGGCGAAAACCATCGACCGGCGCGCGTTCCTCAAGCGCTCCGGCGTGACGCTGGGCGCGGGCGCCGTCGCCAGCCAGCTGCCGTTCAATATGATCGGCAAGGTCGAGGCCGCGCAGGAACCGGGCGAGAGCGGCAACATCGAGATCAAGCGCACGGTCTGCACGCACTGCTCGGTCGGCTGCGCAATCGACGCGGTGGTGCAGAACGGCGTCTGGGTGCGGCAGGAATCGGTGTTCGACTCGCCGCTCAACCTGGGCGCGCACTGCGCCAAGGGCGCTTCGGTGCGTCACCACACCATGACCGAGGACTCGCACCGGCTGAAGCACCCGGTCAAGCTGGAAGGCGGCAAGTGGAAGAAGATCTCGTGGGAGCAGGCCTACGACGAGATATCCAAGAAGCTGCTCAAGATCCGCGAGGAGAGCGGTCCGGACGCACTGTTCGTCCTTGGCTCGTCCAAGCACAACAACGAGCAGTCCTACCTGCTGTGCAAGTGGATTCGCCTCTGGGGCAGCAACAATATTGACCACCAGGCGCGCATCTGCCACTCGACCACGGTCGCGGGCATCGCCAACACCTGGGGCTACGGGGCGATGACCAACTCCTACAACGACGAGCAGAACTCGAAATGTCTGCTCTTTCTCGGCTCGAACGCGGCCGAAGCGCACCCGGTTTCGATGCTGCACACGCTGCACGCGAAGGAGAACGGCGCCAAGGTGATCGTCGCCGATCCGCGCTACACGCGCACCGCGGCGCACGCCGACAAGTTCGTGCGCATCCGCTCGGGCTCCGACGTCGCGTTCCAGTTCGGGCTGCTGTATCACATCTTCAAGAACGGCTGGGAAGACAAGAAGTACATCCACGACCGCGTCTACGGTATGGACCAGGTCAAGGCCGAGGTGATGGCCAAGTACACCCCGCAGGCGGTCGAGGAGGTCACCGGCGTGTCCGAGAAGGACATGTACGAAGTAGCCAAGATGCTGTCGGACAACCGGCCCGGATTCATCATCTGGGCCATGGGCCAGACGCAGCACACCAACGGCAACAACGTGACGCGCGCGAGCGCGGTGCTGATGCTGGCGCTTGGCAACGCGGGTATCACCGGCGGCGGGGCGAACATCTACCGCGGCCACGACAACGTCCAGGGTGCGACCGACGTCGGCCCGAACGCGCAGTCGCTGCCGGGCTACTACGGTCTTGCGCCGGGCGCCTTCAAGCACTGGGCGCGGGTGTGGAACGTCGACCTCGAATGGCTCAAGAAGCGCTACAAGTCCGAGGCCCTGATGGGCAAGTTCGGCTTCACCGTGTCGCGCTGGGCCGACGCCGTGCTGGAGAAGCCGGAGAACATCGACCAGCCCTCGAACGTGCGTGCGGTGGTCTTCTGGGGCCATGCGCCGAACTCGCAGACGCGCGGGCTCGACCAGATCGAGGCGATGAAGAAGCTCGACATGATGGTGGTGATCGATCCGTATCCGTCGGCCAGCGCTTCGATGTTCGCGATGGCGCGCCAGGACGGCGCCTACCTGTTGCCGGCGGCGACGCAGTTCGAGACCTACGGCAGCGTCACCGCGTCGAACCGCTCGCTGCAGTGGCGCGAGAAGGTGGTCGATCCGGTGTTCGAGTGCCGTACCGACCATATGATCATGTACCAGCTGGCGCAGAAGCTCGGCTTCGCCGACCAGTTCGTGGGCAAGAAGGACGGCAAGCAGAACATCAAGCTGGTCAAGGGCAAGGGCGGGATGGACGAGCCCGAGATGGAGGACACGCTGCGCGAGATCAACAGCGGCACCTGGACCATCGGCTACACAGGCCAATCGCCCGAGCGGCTCAAGGCGCACATGCGCAACATGCACGTGTTCGACGTCAAAACGCTCCGCGCGCGTGGCGGCAAGGACAAGGAAACGGGCTACGATCTGACCGGCGATTACTTCGGCTTGCCATGGCCGTGCTGGGGCAACCCCTCGGTCAAGCATCCGGGCACGCCGAACCTGTACGACACATCGAAGGCGGTGATGGACGGCGGAGGCACCTTCCGCGCCCGCTACGGCGTGGTGCACGACGGGGTCAACCTGCTGGCCGAGGACGGTTCGTACTCGGCCGGCAGCGAAATCACCACCGGTTATCCGGAGTTCACCGCCGACATGCTCAAGAAACTGGGCTGGTGGAATGACCTGACCGATGCCGAGAAGGCCGAGGCCGAGGGCAAGAACTGGAAGACCGACCTCTCGGGCGGCATCCAGCGCGTCGCGCTCAAGCATGGCTGCGTGCCGTTCGGCAACGCCAAGGCGCGCGCGGTGGTGTGGAATTTCCCGGATGCCGTGCCGCTTCACCGCGAGCCGCTCTACACTCCGCATCCGGAGCTGGTCGCGAAATGGCCGACGTACCCGGACAAGAAGACGCTCTACCGGCTGCCCACGCTGTTCAAGACCGTCCAGGACAAGGCGATCGCCGACAAGGATTACGAGAAGTATCCGCTGATCCTGACTAGCGGCAGGCTGGTCGAGTACGAGGGCGGCGGCGAGGAGACGCGCTCCAACCCCTGGCTCGCCGAGCTGCAGCAGGACAACTTCGTCGAGATCAACCCGAAGGCGGCCGCCGACCGCGACATCCGCGACGGCGAGTACGTCTGGTTGCACACGCCCACGGGCGCCAAGATCAAGGTCAAGGCGCTGGTGACCGAACGGGTGGCCGCGAGCACGGTGTTCGTGCCGTTCCACTTCTCCGGCTGGTGGGAGGGCAAGGACATGCTGCCCTACTACCCTGACGGCGCGCATCCGATCGTGCGCGGCGAGGCGGTGAACACGGCCTGGACCTACGGCTACGACGTCGTCACCGACATGCAGGAAACCAAGGCGACGCTTTGCCAGGTCGCGAAGGCATAAGGAGAACGCCATGGCCAGAATGAAATTCCTGTGCGATGCGGAGCGCTGCATCGAATGCAACGGCTGTGTGACGGCATGCAAGAACGAGAACGAGGTGCCATGGGGGGTCAACCGACGGCGCGTGGTCACGGTAAACGACGGCGTGGTGGGGGCCGAGAAGTCGATTTCGGTCGCCTGCATGCACTGCTCGGATGCGCCGTGCATGGCGGTATGCCCGGTCGACTGCTTCTACAAGACCGCCGACGGCGTAGTGCTGCACGACAAGGACCTGTGCATCGGCTGCGGCTACTGCTTCTACGCCTGCCCGTTCGGCGCGCCGCAGTTCCCACAGGCGGGCGCCTTCGGCCTGCGCGGCAAGATGGACAAGTGCACCTTCTGCGCCGGCGGTCCCGAGCCCGACCGCAGCGAGGCCGAGTTCAAGAAGTACGGCAGAAACCGGCTCTCTGAAGGCAAGCTGCCGGCCTGCGCCGAGATGTGCGCGACCAAGGCGCTGCTCGGCGGCGACGGCGACACCATCGCCGACATCTACCGCCAGCGCGTCACGGTGCGCGGCAAGGGCGCAGAGGTCTGGGGCTGGGGCACCGCCTACGGCCCACCCAAGGGCGGCCAGGCCGCAACCGGGAGCAAGTCATGAGCGGGCGTACGGTGGTGGCGATCGTCGCCGCGCTCGGTCTGGTGGCGCTCGGCGGCTGCGGCGAAAAGCCGCAGGCATCCTCCTTCAAGCAGGGCAAGTACCAGGGCAAGCCCGACACTCCGCCCTGGGACAACGCGCCACTCGCCTACACGAGCAACAGCGTAAACAAGTGGACCAAGGGCGACCAGAAGAGCTGGACCGACGAGATTAAGACACGTAATAAGTTCCAGAACGAATACGTGCGCATCGGCGACTAGCGCCGGCCCGCGGCCAGGAGGAACAGATGAGCAAGCTATGCAAGCTGTTGGGCGCGCTGCTGGTGCTGGCCGCGTTTGCCGTACCGGGACCGGTCCAGGCGCAATCGGCCGGCGCCAAGGCGCAGGCCGAGCGCAGCGCCGAGCAGCCGGGCAACAACGCGCCGGTTTGGCGCGACGTGAAATCCGGCGAGAAGAACTACACCACCCTGCCGCAGCATCAGGGGGCGGTTCTGATCCAGTCTCCGCTGCGCTTTACGGGCCAGAGCGCGTTCGCCACTGCCGGCGAGGCGTGGCGCAACTTCCGCAACGGCCCGCTCATCTTCTACGGCGGCTGGCTGCTGGTCGTCGCCGCGCTGGCGATCCTGGCCTACTATCTGGTCAAGGGCACGATGAAGCTCAAGCATGCGCCGACCGGCCGCCTGATCGAGCGCTTCAACAGCCTGGAGCGGATCGCGCACTGGAGCACTGCGATCAGCTTCGTCATCCTCGCGCTGTCGGGGCTGATCATCCTGTTCGGCAAGTTCGTGCTGTTGCCGGTGATCGGCTATACGCTGTTCGCTTGGCTCAGTGCGCTGGCCAAGAACCTGCACAACTTCGTTGGTCCGTACTTCATCCTCAGCCTGCTGCTGACGATCGTCCTGTTCGTAAGGGACAATTTCTGGCATGCGAGCGACGCCAAGTGGATCGCCAAGGGCGGCGGCCTGCTGAGCGGCAACGAGGTTCCTTCCGGGCGCTTCAACTTCGGCGAGAAGGGCTGGTTCTGGATCGGCGTCGTGCTGCTCGGGGTGATCATGAGCGTCACCGGGCTGATCATGCTGTTCCCGAACTTCGACCAGCTGCGCGAGACGATGCAGCAGGCGAACGTGATCCACGTCATCGGCGCGGTTGTGTTCATCGCGCTGTCGTTCGCCCACATCTATCTCGGCACCATCGGAATGGAGGGCGCCTACCAGTCGATGCGCAGCGGTTACGTCGACGAGGAGTGGGCCAAGGAGCACCATCAGCTGTGGTACGACGACGTCAAGGCCGGCAAGATCCCGGCCAAGTCCACCGGTGCCGCGGCGGGCGCGCCGCAGCACCAGCACTGAAGTTCGCCCGCAGCAGCAAAAAGGGCGCCCGCGGGCGCCCTTTTCGTTTGCGCTACAGCCCTTCCGCCAGGATCAGCCTCGACTTGGACGCCTTCTTGCGGATCGCCAGCGCGGGCGCGTATTCGGGCGACTCGTACCACTTGCGCGCCTGCTCCAGGTTCGCAAACTCGAGAATGACGAAGCGCTGCGGCGCCCAGCCGCCCTCCTTGGTTTCGGTCTTGCCGCCGCGAGTCAGGAACTTGCCGCCGTATTTCTGCACCGTCGCGGGTACCAACTTGCGGTACTCCTCGTACGCGGCCGGGTCGGTGACTTCCACTTCGGCGATGACGTATCCGGGCATGGCGCTCCTCCTTTGAGAACGACCCAGTTTAGCGCAGCTCGCACTACGCCCAGCCGACGCTGTGACGGTCGATCGCCACCGCTTTTACCAGGGCGTATACCGGTCGTCCCGGCGCGAGACCGAGCGCGGCGACCGATTTGCGCGTGACGCGCGCGAGCAGGATCGTGCCCGCGACGTCGATCTGGACGTCGACGCTCGCGCCCTCGCTCTCGCCGAGCGCCTTGAGCGTGCCGGGCAGCACGTTGAGCATGCTGATCGCCTCGGGCCGCACCGTCGCGAGCGAGACGTCGCGCGCGCGGATGCGCACGCGCACGCGCTCGCCGACCAGCGCGTCGACGTCCGGCGCGTAGAGCGCGCCGCCGGGAAAGTCGAGCCGCGCCAGACCCATCTCGAGGTCCTGCTCGGCGACGCGTGCTTCGATCACCGCGCCGCCCTCGAAGCGGCCGAGGTAAGGGCGCAGCTCCATGCGCGCCATCGTTTCGTCGACCGGCCCCGAGTCGAGTGCTCGTCCCTCGGACATCACTACGACCGTATCGGCCAGGCGTACCACTTCGTCGAGCGAATGGCTGACGTACACGATCGGCACGCCTACCTCGTCGCGCAGACGCTCGATGTAGTACAGGATCTCGCTCTTGCGCGGCGCATCGAGTGCGGCGAGCGGCTCGTCCATCAGCAGCAGGCGCGGGTCGGCGAGCAGCGCGCGGCCGATCGCGACGCGCTGCTTCTCGCCGCCGGAAAGGTCGTGCGGGCGCCGCTCGAGCAGCGCCGCCAGCCCGAGCAGCTCGGTCACCTTGTCCAGCGCCACCGCGCCCGGGCCGCGGGCGAAGCGGCGGCCGTAGAGCAGGTTCTGGCGCACCGTGAGGTGCGGCAGCAGGCGCCCTTCCTGGAACACGTAGCCGACGCGGCGCCGGTGCGCCGCG
>DAHVFK010000009.1 GCA_027317055.1 Betaproteobacteria bacterium
AGTCCTCGCCTGCGCCGCCCACGCCGCAGGCTGCCGCGCCCGCGCCTATCGCATCGCAGGCGCAACCGGCGCCCGCCACGGCCGCAGCGCCCGCGCCCGCTCCCGACGCCGCGCCCGAGCAAGTCGACAAGCCAGATCCGGACAAGACGCTGGCGGCGAAAGTGCAGGAGTCGCTGCGCGGCTCGCTCGGCTCGCTCGCCGACGGCATCGACGTCACCGCCAGCGGCGGGACGGTGACGCTGTGGGGCACGGTGCCCGAAGCCGGCAAGCGCAAGCAGGCGATTCGCGCCGTGACCCGCGTCGGCGGCGTCAAGTCGGTGAAGGACAACATGGCGATCGTCGCGGGGTCCTGAGGTGTTCGGCAACCTGCCGCCCGTCACGCGCGGGCTGATCCTCGCCAACGTCGCGGTCTATCTGCTGCAGCAGATGGTCGGCGACCCGATGATCATCTACCTCGGGCTGTGGCCGCTCAGCACGGCGTCAGTCTACGGCGGCGTGCCGGGGTTCCAACCGTGGCAGGTGTTCACCTACGGCTTCCTGCACGGCAGCGTGATGCACATATTCGTCAACATGTTCGCGCTGTACATGTTCGGCGGCCAGCTCGAGCGCCTGTTCGGGCCCAAGCGCTTCCTCAACCTGTACCTCGCCAGCATCATCACCGCGGGGCTGTCGCAGCTCGCCTACGCCGCGTTCACCGGCGCCGATCCCTATCCGACGATCGGCGCCTCGGGCGGCGTGTTCGGCGTGCTGCTCGCGTTCGCGATGTACTTCCCGCGCCAGACGATCGTGCTCCTGATCCCGCCGATTCCGATGCCGGCCTGGCTGTTCGTGACGCTGTACGGCGTGCTCGAGCTGTTCCTCGGCGTCTCGGGCATGGAGGTCAACGTGGCGCACTTCGCGCACCTGGGCGGAATGCTCGGCGCCTGGCTGCTGATCCAGTACTGGCGCGGGCGCCCGCCGTTCGGGCGCAGGCGCTGAAGCGCCGCTACGCGGGGATGACCCAGTCCACCGCGGCCTGTACCGCGTAGGCGGCGCCCAGCGCGAGCGCGAAGACCAATGCGCTGCGCGTCATGCCGCGCGGGATTTCCATCTCGTCGAACTGGCGCTTGATGAGAAAGGCCGCCACGAAATAGGCGATGGTCGAAACGACGATGTCGCGCATCGAGAATGACATTGCATTTGCCTCCTTCTGCTACCCTAACGCCTGTTTCAGCCCGGGACAACCTGCTTGGCCCCAATTGATAAACGTTTACGCGCGCTCGCGCCCGAGACGCTCGCAGGCATCCGGCGCGGCGTCGAAAAGGAAGGCCTGCGCGTCAGGCCTGACGGATCGCTTGCCGACTCGCCGCACCCGGCGGGCCTGGGATCGGCGCTCACGCACGAGCACATCACGACCGATTTCAGCGAATCGCAGCTCGAGCTGATCACCGGCGTGCACGGCGACATCGACGGCTGCCTGCGCGAGCTGACCGAGATCCACCAGGTCGTGTACCGCGCGCTCGGCGACGAAATGCTCTGGTGCAGCGGCATGCCGTGCAGGCTGCCCGCGGACGAGCTGATCCCGATCGGCCGCTACGGCAGCTCCAACGTCGGGCGCACCAAGACCGTGTACCGCAACGGCCTCGCGCACCGCTACGGCCGGCGCATGCAGACCATCTCGGGCATCCACTACAACTTCTCGCTGCCGGAGGCGGCCTGGCCCGAGCTGCAGCGCGCCGACGCGCGCGGAGGCCCGGCCGCGGCCTACCAGAACGACGCCTACTTCGGCCTGATCCGCAATTTCCGGCGCCACTCCTGGCTGCTGCTGTATCTGCTCGGCGCGTCGCCCGCGGTGTGCAGCAGCTTCGTCGCCGGGCGCGAGCACGAGCTGCAGCCGCTGGCCGAGGGCACGCTGTACATGCCCTGGGGCACGTCATTGCGCATGGGCCCGCTCGGCTACCAGAGCGACGCCCAGGCCTCGCTCGCGGTCAGCTTCAACAGCCTAAAGAGCTACGCCGCTTCGCTCAATCCCGCGCTCACCCAGCCCTACCCGCCCTACGAGGCGATCGGCATCCGCGACGGCGACGCGTACCGCCAGCTCGCCACCAGCCTGCTGCAGATCGAGAACGAGTTCTACGGCACGATCCGGCCCAAGCAGCCCATCCGCCCCGGCGAGCGGCCGCTGCACGCGCTGGGCGAGCGCGGCGTCGCCTACGTCGAGGTGCGCCTGGTCGACATCGACCCGTTCGTTGCGGTCGGCATCGACGCGCGCGCGATGCGCCTGCTCGACATCTTCCTGCTCCATTGCCTGCTCGCCGACAGCCCGCCGGACGCGCCCGACGAGCTCGCCAACATCTCGCGCAACCAGCACCGGGTGGCCGCCCGCGGCCGCGAGCCGGGGCTGCAGCTGTGCCGCAACGGCGAGCAGCGCACGCTCGCCGACTGGGGCCGCGAGCTGATAGACAGCTTCGCCCCGATCGCCGAAGCGCTGGATGCGGCCCATCGCGGCCGCGATTATCGCGACGTCCTGTCGGATGCTGGGGCCGCGCTGCGCGACGCATCGACCACGCCATCGGCGCGGGTATTGCGCGCGATGCACGACGATTTTGGCGACAGCTACGTCGCCTTCGCCGCGGCGCAGTCGCAGCGCCACCGCGACACGCTGCGGCGCGCCCCGCTCGCGCCCGAGACCGAGCGCCGCTACGCGCGCCTGGCGGCCGAATCGCTCGCCTCACAGCGTCGCATCGAAGCCGCCGATCGCGTGCCATTCGAGACGTATCGGCAAGCATATATTTCCCGGGACCTGGTCGGCGGCACGCAACTTCGCAGCGCATAATCTGTCCCTTGCAAGGAGCCGCTTTCTGCGGCCGGCGGGGGCAGAATTGAAGGCGAAAAGCGGGCAGTCGACGATCGCCTATGTGGGCGCCGTCGCCGCCATGGCCGCGGTCTACTGGGCGCTCGGCTACGCCGGCCTGCGGCTGGGCGCGGTGCTGAGCGATTTCGCGAGCGCGATCTGGCCGCCCTCGGGGCTTGCGCTCGCGCTGCTGCTGCTGTTCGGCCTGCGCTACTGGCCCGCAGTGCTAATCGGCGCGCTGCTGGTGAACGCCCACGCCGGCGCGTCGGCACCGATCGCGGCCGCGATCGCCTCGGGCAACACCCTCGAGGCGGTGCTCGCAGCCGCGCTGGTGCGCGGGTTCGTCGGGCGCGACGTCCGGCTCGACCGGCTGCGCGACGTGGTCGGCCTGATCTTCCTCGGCGCGATGCTGAGCACGATGGCGAGCGCGACCGTCGGCACGCTGAGCCTGTGGGCGGGCCATCATGCGCAGGCCGCCGAGTTGAGCCGGGTGTGGCTGCAGTGGTGGGTCGGCGACATGGTCGGGGTGCTGGTGGTTGCGCCGTTTCTGCTCGCGTTCGGCGAGCCCGGCGGCCGTCCGCGCGGGGCGCGGCGCGTCGCGGAGGCCGCGCTGCTGCTGCTGGCCGCCGCCGCCCTGGGCGGGATGATTTTCGGCGATGGCTTGCTGACTCACGGACGCACTTCGCTCTCGTTCCTGCTCTTGCCGCTGGTGGTTTGGGCGGCGCTGCGCTTCGAGGCGTGCGGCGGCACGGCCCTCACCCTGCTGATCGCCGTCGCGGCGGTGTTCGGCACCCTGCATGGCCACGGGCCGTTCGCGCAGCTTGCGCTCGAGGAAAGCCTGCTGCTGCTGGCGCTGTTCCTCGGCGTGGTATCGACTACCGGGCTGGTAGTGGCGGCGAGCAGCGCCGAAGCGCGGCAGACGTCTACGTTGCGCGGAGCCATGGACCTGCTGCAACGGGTGTTCGATGTCCTGCCGGTCGGGGTAAGCATTGCGGATTCCAAAGGCAGGATTACCAGCGCCAACCCCGCCGCCGAGCGCATCGGCATCGACACGGTGTCGAGACCCGGACTCCAGGCCCGGGACGGCACGTCGAACAAGACCCTCGGCGGCAGAGAGTGGCCTTTGCTGCGCGCTCTGAGCGCGGGCGAGACGGTTTCCGAGAGGCGCATCGACGTGCACGCGCCCGACGGCGAGCGCAAGGCCCTGCTCAGCTCGGCAACGCCGATCCGCGACAGCGACGGGCGCGTGGTCGGCGCGGTCTCGGTGCACCACGACGTGACTGCACTGCTGAGCGCGCAGACGCGGGTTCAGCGCCTGGATCGCGCGCGCAGCGTGATGGCGTTGTGCAACCAGACGCTGGTCCACGCCACGAGCGAAACGCAGATGCTGGCCGACATGTGCCGCATCGTGGTGGAGAGCGGCGGCCACCGCGCGGCGTGGATCGGCTTCGCCGAGCACGGCGCGGAAAAGCGCGTCAGGCCGGTCGCGAGCGCCGGCCTGCCGGCGGAGGAGCTCGCCGCGTTCAACGTGAGCTGGGGCGAAGGGCCGCGCGGCGCTGGGGTCACCGGCACGGCAATCAGAAGCGGCCGGCCCCGAGTGATGCACCACTACCTCGAAAACCCGAGCGTGGCGCCGTGGCGCGAATTCGCGCTGCGGCTCGGAATCCGCTCAGCCCTCGCGTTGCCGTTGAACACCAGCGCGGATTGTCTCGGCGCACTGGTGATCTATGCCGACGAACCGGAGGTGTTCGATACCGAAGAAAGCGAGTTGCTGGACGAGCTCGCCGGCGACATCGCGTTCGGCATCGAGTCGCTGCGCGCGCGGCTGCAGCGCGCGCTCGCGGAAACCGAGCTGGCGAACAGGAACGAAGTGCTGCGCACCACCTTCGAATCCATGGACCAGGGCATCGTCGTGCTCGACCGCGAATTGCGCATCGTGGCCAGGAACCGGAACTATCAGTCGCTGCTCGACCTGCCCGATTCGCTGTTCGCGCAGCCGAGAGTCGGCATGGCGGACGCGCTGCGATTGATTGCCCGAAGGGGAGAATTCGGCCCTGGAGACCCGGACGAGCTGGTTCGCGTCCGGCTGGAGATCGCGCAACGCCCGGAGTCGTATCGCATCGAGCGCGAGCGACCCGACGGGACGGTGCTCGACATCCGCAGCGCGCCGCTGCCGGGCGGCGGGCGCGTCACGACCTATACCGACATCACCGAGCGCAAGCGCGCCGAGCAGGCGGTCAAGGCCGCCGAGGCGAACCTGGTCGGACTGCTGAACGCGATCGCCGAAGCGGTGTTCCTGCTCGACACCGACGGTCGCGTGCTGTTCGCCAACGACGCGATCGCGCAGCGGCTCGGCACCACCACCGCGGCGATGACCGGGCGCATCATCTACGAGCTGGTGCCGCCCGAGCTCGCCGCCTACCGGCGCCAGATGGTCGAGCAGGTGATCGCGAGCGGCAAGCCGATCTTCCACCTGCAGGACCGGCGCGGCGAGCACGTATTCGACAATTATCTCTACCCGGTGCTCGGCGCCGACGGCAAGGTCGCGCGCGTGGCGGTGTTCTCGGCCGACATCACCGAGCGCGAGGCCACGACGGCGGCGCTGCGCGAGAGCGAGGAGCTGTTCCGCCAGCTCTCGGGCAACATTCCGGAGTTCTTCTGGGTGCGCGAGGCCGGCGCGGGCGATCATTTCCTCTATCTCAGCCCTGCCTGGAGCAAGCTCACCGGCTGGCCGGCGCCGAGCGACGTGCAGGGCATGCTCGACATCGTTCATCCGCAGGACCACCGGCGCGTGGTCATGGACGCCGCCGGCTCGCCGCTCGGGGGCGTGGACCACGAGTACCGCATTGTGCGCCCGGACGGGGTGGTACGCTGGTTGCGGGTGCGCACCTTCCCGATCCGCGACGCGGCGGGCGAGGTCTGCCGCGTCGCGGGCGTGGGCGAGGACATCAGCGAGCACAAGGCCGACCAGGAGCGCCTGCTGCAGATGGCGCATTACGACCGCCTGACCGACCTGCCGAACCGGACGCTGCTGTACGATTCATTGATGCGCACGCTCGAGCGCGCGCGTGCCGAGGCGTCGATCGTGGCCGTGCTGTTCATCGACCTCGACCGCTTCAAGGTGGTGAACGACACCCTCGGGCACGCGATCGGCGATGCCTTGCTGCAGCAGGTCGCCATGCGCCTGGTCGAGTGCGTGCGCATCCGCGACACGGTCGGGCGGCTCGGCGGGGATGAGTTCGCGCTCATCCTGCCCACGCTGGAAAGCGCCGAGGCGAGCGGCGCGGTGGCCGACAAGCTGCTGCGCGCGCTCGCCCGGCCGTTCGAGCTGGAACAGCACGAGGTGTTCGTCACCGCGAGCATCGGCATCACCGTCTACCCCGGCGACGCCGCCGACGCCGACACGCTGCTGCGCTACGCCGACACCGCGATGTACCAGGCGAAGCAGGAGGGCCGCAACGCGTATCGCTACTACACCCCCGAGCTGAACGCGCGCGCGGCGGAGCGGCTCGAGCTCGAGAACAGCCTGCGCCGCGCCCTGCAGCGGGGCGAGTTCCTGCTGCACTACCAGCCCAAGGTCGACCTCAAGCGCGACCGGCTGTGCGGGGTCGAGGCGCTGCTGCGCTGGCGGCGCCCGGGACGCGAGCTGGTCTCGCCGGCGGAGTTCATTCCGCTGCTGGAGGAGACCGGGCTGATCGTCGAGGTCGGCGAGTGGGTGATCGGCGAGGCCTGCCGCCAGATCGGCGCCTGGCAGCGCGCGGGTGTCGATCCGGTGCCGATCGCGATCGACCTTTCCGCGCGCCAGTTCCATTCGAAGGACCTGGCGCAGTTCATCCGGCGCTCGATGCGCGAGCACGGCGTGCACCCGCGGCTGCTCGAATGCGAGATCACCGAGAGCTCGGTAATGGCCAACCCCGAGCAGACGGTCGGCATGCTCGAGGAGCTCAAGGCCGCCGGTGTGTCCCTCTCGGTGGACGATTTCGGCACCGGCTACTCGAGCCTGAGCTACCTGCGGCGCTTCCCCATCGACGAGCTGAAGATCGACCGCTCGTTCGTGCGCGACGTGGCGACCGATTCGAACGACGCCGCGATCGCACGCGCGATCATCAGCCTGGCGCACGGGCTCGGCCTCAAGGTGGTGGCCGAAGGCGTCGAAACCGCCGCGCAACTCGAGTTCCTGCGCGCCAACGGCTGCGACGAGGCGCAGGGCTACTTCATCGCGCGCCCGTCCGGCCCGAGCGAGCTCCTACCGCTGCTGCGCAAGCCCCGCGCGCGCTAGCTTCGCCCCCGGCCAGAGCTCGGCCCGGCTGCGCGCGTACTGCGGCGGGTAGTCGACCTTCGCGCCGAGCCGCTCGGCGGCGTGCCAGACCCAGCGCGGGTCGTCGAGGAAGCCGCGCGCGAGCGCGACCATGTCCGCCTTGCCCGAAGCGACGATCGCCTCGGCCTGCTCCGCGGCGGCGATCATGCCCACCGCGCGCACCGCGATCGGCGCGCCCTGCTTCACCATCTCGGCGAACGGAACCTGGTAGCCGGGCACCACCTTGATGCGCTGCTGCGGCACCGCCCCGCCGCTCGAGACGCACACGTAGTCAAAACCAATCTGCGCGAGCGCCCTGGCGTAGGCCACCGCATGGTCGACCTCGAAGCCGCCCTCGGCCCAGTCGCTCGCGGTGATGCGCGCGCCCAGGCAGCGCTCCTTCGGCCACGCGGCGCGCAGCGCCTGCGCGATCTCGAGCGGGGCGCGCATGCGGTTCTCGAGGCTGCCGCCGTAGCGGTCGGTCCTCGTGTTCGACAGCGGCGAGAGGAACTCGTGCAGCAGGTAGCCGTGCGCCGAGTGCATCTCGACCACGTCCAGGCCGATGCGCAGCGCGCGCCCGGCGGCCGCGGCGAAAGCCTGCGCCAGACCGGCGACGTCGGCGGCGGACAGCTCGCGCGGCGTGTGCCAGCCCTCGTCGTAGGCGAGCGCGGACGGCGCTACGGTCTGCCACGGCGACTCGGCCGCCGACAGCGGCTTGCCGCCCAGCCACGGCACCTGCACCGAGGCCTTGCGCCCGGCATGGCCGATCTGCACCCCGATCGGACTGCGGGTCACGCGCCGGCAGGCGTCGACCACGCGCTTCATCGCCGCCTCGTTGTTGTCGCTGTACAGGCCGGTGCAGCCGTGCGAGATGCGTCCTTCGCGCGTCGCGCCGGTGGCCTCGATCATCAGCAGGCCGGCGCCCGAGATGGCAAGGCTGCCAAGATGCATCAAGTGCCAGTCGGTCATCGAGCCGTCGTCGGCCGAGTACTGGCACATCGGAGAGACCACGATGCGGTTGGGCAGCGTGACGCCGCCGAGCTGAATGGGGGTAAAAAGCTTGCTGCTCATCGATGCCCGTTCCTTTCTCAGGGTGCGCCGACCGCGATCCCGCGGCCGGCAAAAGCCTTGCGCAGCGCCCTGGCGAAGGCCACCGCGTCGGGCTGGTCGCCGTGCAGGCAGAGCGTGTCCGGCGCCACCGGCACGCGCTTGCCGGCCAGACTCGTGACGTAGCCGCCTTCGATCATGCCGATCGCCTGCGCCACCGCCTTGTCCTCCTGCTCGATCATGCCCCCCGGCTTGCCGCGCGGCGCGAGCGTGCCGTCGTCCGAGTAGCCGCGGTCGGCGAAGGCCTCGCCCGCGACGCGCACGCCGACCTTGCGCGCTACCTCGAGCATCCTGCTGTTGGACAGCGCGTACAGGATCACGTCGCCGCCGAGGTCCTTCACCGCGCGCGCCATCGCGTCCGACAGCGCCTCGTCGGCGGTCGACATGTTGTACAGCGCGCCGTGGCACTTGACGTGGTGCAGCTTCGCGCCCGCGGCGCGTGCGAAGGCCTCCACCGCGCCGGCCTGGTACAGCACCAGGTCGTACATCTCCTGCGGCGTGATCTTCATCGCGCGCCGGCCGAAGCCCTGCAGGTCGGGCAGCGACGGGTGCGCACCGACCGCCACGCCGTGCTCGAGCGCGAGCGCGACGGTGTGGCGGATGGTTGCCGGGTCGCCGGCGTGGAAGCCGCAGGCGATGTTGGTCGAGCTGATGAAACGCATGATCTCGGCGTCGGCGCCCATCTTCCAGGCGCCGAAGCTCTCGCCCATGTCGCAGTTAAGATCTATCGTCTTCATTTCGCGTACCCCCAGGAAATCGCCCGCAGCGCCGCGTCCAGCCGCGCGCGCGCCGCGCGCGCCAGCGCGAGCGCGTCCTCGAGCGTGCAGCGCGCGATGCGCAGCGTGCCGCCCGGCGCGAGCTGCGCCAGCCGCGGCACGTCGGCGCTGGCGATCTCGGCGATCTTCGGATAGCCGCCGGTGGTCTGGTGGTCGGCCATGAGCGCGATCGGCGCGCCGTTGGCCGGCACCTGCACCGTGCCGAGGCAGGTCGGCCCGGATAGTAACTCACCCGCCTTATCCGCCACGAGCGCCGGCCCGCCGAGGCGGAATCCCATGCGGTTCGACTCCGGCGCCACGCGCCACGTTGCGTCGAAGAACACGCGCTGCGCGGCGGCGCCGAACAGGCCGAAGTGCTGCCCCTCCATCGCGTGCAGCACGATCGGCTCGCGATCGGGCAGCGTCAGCGGCGGCGCCGACCAGCGCACCGTGTCGATCCCGTCGCGGCGCGTCGCGCCGGCGGCCAGGTGCGCGTAGCGTGCCGCGGCGAGCTCGGCCGCGTCGGGCGCGAGCGGCAGCGTGTCACCGGCGCGCAGCGCGCGCCCCTCGAAGCCGCCGAAGCGCGCCGGCAGGTAAGTGCTGCGACTGCCGAGCACCGGCTCGAGCGCGATGCCGCCCGCGATCGCAAGATAGGCTCGACTGCCGCGCAAGGTGCGCCCGAGAACGAGACGAGCGCCCGCGCGCGCCAGCACCGGGCGATCGCGCGGCAGCGCGCGCCCGTCGAGCGTGGCGCCGAACTCGCCGCCGCACAGCGCGATCAATGCATCGTGCCCGAACACCAGTTCGGGGCCGATGACCGTCAGCTCGAGCGTCGCGGCTTCCGCATCGTTGCCCACCAGGGCGTTGGCGAGCGCGTGCGCGACCGGGTCCATCGCGCCGCAGGGCACGATGCCAAGGTGCTGCAGGCCGTGCCGGCCGCGGTCCTGGACCGTGCTGAGCAGCCCGGGCTTGGCGACGCGGACCGTCATCGGCGGCGGCGCTCGAACTCGGCGCGGCTGATCGGCACGAAGCGCACCCGGTCGCCGGGCGCGAACAGGCTCGGCGGCTCGCCGCGCGCGTCGAACAGGGTGAGCGGCGTGCACGCGACGACGTTCCAGCCGCCCGGAATCGCATACGGGTAGACCACCGCCTGCAGGCCGGCGATCGCGATTGATCCGGGCGGCACCACCACGCGCGGCTCGGCGCGCCGCGGCACCTCGAGCCGCGGGTCGAGCCCGCCCAGGTGCGGCAGGCCCGGGGCGAAGCCCATCATCAGGACCTGGTACTCGGGCGCGGCGTGGCGCTGCGCCACCTCTTCGGGCGCGAGCTTGACGCGCTCGGCGACCGCGTCGAGGTCCAGCGCCAGCTCCGGGTCGTAGCAGGCCGGCACCTCGAGCGACCGTCCCAGTGCCTGCGCCACCGGCAGGCCCTCGGCGAGACAGGCCTCGACAGCGGCGGCCGCGGCCTGCAGCGGCGCCGCGGGAAGCTCGGCATGGGCGGGATCGAAATGCAGCGCCACGCCGCCCAGCGCGGGCACCACGTCGCGCACCCAGGGCAGTGCGCGCGCGCGCAGCGCCGCGGCCAGGCGCTGCACCACCGCGTTCACCTCCAGGTCGAGGCTGTCGGAGAACTCGACGTAGGCCGCGCAGTCGCCCAGCGGCACGATGCCGAGGGGCTTTGGAACCGCTTCGCTCAAGCGGCTTTCGCCGGCGCGACGCCGATCATCGAGTCGCGCGTGACGATGCCCGCGAGGCGCTGCTCGCTCCAGTCCTCGGTGTCCGCCGGGCGCAGCGGCAGCACCAGGTAGCGCATGTCGGCGGTCGAGTCGTGCACCCGGATCGCGACCTCGTCCGGGATGGCGGTGCCGAACTCGGCCAGCACCGCGCGCGGCTCGCGCACCACGCGGCTGCGGTACTCGCGCGACTTGTACCAGTCCGGCGGCAGCCCGAGCAGCATGCGCGGGTAGCACGAGCACAGCGTGCACACGATCACGTTGTGCACTTCGGGCGTGTTTTCGACCACCACCAGCCTGAGCGCCGGAACGTCGAGCCCCAGCTCCTCGCAGGCCGCAGTGCCGTCGGCCAGCAGGCGCTGCTTGTAGGCCGGGTCGGTCCAGGCGCGCGCCACCACCTTGGCGCCGCGCTCCGGGCCGCGCGTCTTCATGTCCGTGGCGACGGCATCGACCTCGGCGTCGCTCACCACCCCCTTCTCCACCAGCAGCTCGCGCAGGCTCACTTCCATCAGCTGGAAGTAGGTCAGCGGCGCGTACTTGCCGAGCTCGCTCATTCGCCAACCTCGGCCCTGTCCAGCCAGTGCTGGAAGATCTCGACCTCGATCGTGTCGGCACGGCCGCCGCGGTAGTCCGGCCAGACCTCGGCCTGGGCGAAGCGAACGCGGTACAGCGGCTGCTTCGGCAACCCGCTGCGCATCTGCGCCAGCTCCTCCGGGTTGGGGAACGCGCCGCAGACGCGCTCGATCACGCCGCTCGCGCCGCGGATGTAGTACGGCGTGCGCACGTGCCCGAGCGGGTAAGCCTGCATGACCCTCACGCGCTCGCCCGGCCGGAACCTGGTTTCAACCGTCACGGCGCTCCACCTCGACCATCTTGCGCGCCAGCTCCTCGGTGCTGATCACGCCGCGCTGGATCATGCTCTGGGTGATCGAGGTCACCCAGCGCTCGTAGTAGCTCATCTTGTCGTAGGCCTCGGGCCCGAGGGCCTCGATGTTCTTGCGCAGCTCGTCCACCGTGAGCAGCTTCTTGGGGCCCTTGATGCCCGACAGCAGCACCATCAGCGCGTCCACCCGCCGCTCCCACTGGGCGTAGTCGTGCTCGCTGCGCTCGACCTTGCCCGCGGGCAGCCCGCCCATGTCGTGATGGCTGCGCTCGATCATGCGGCTATTATTGCACCCGTACCGCCCCGGATAAACACCTTGTCTCGAACCGCCGCCCCCGGCACCCTGGTCCTCGACCACGTCGCGCATTTCGTCCCCAACCTGGGCGAGGCCGGGCGCATGCTCGAGGCGCTCGGCTTCGTCGTGACGCCCTATTCCGAGCAGTCGACGCAGGAAGGCCCCGCCGGCACCGCCAACCGCTGCGTGATGCTCGGTGAGGGCTACCTCGAATTCCTGTCGCCGATCGCCGACACGCCGCACGCGCGCCGCACGCGCGAGGCCATGGCGCGCTACGCGGGCGTCCACATCCTGGCGCTCGGCACCCCCGCCGCCCCCGAAGAGCACGCGCGCCTCGAGCGCCACGGCTTCGCCCCGCTACCCCTGGTCGAACTCGAGCGCGACGTCGAGCTCGAAGGCGAGACGCGCCGCGCGCGCTTCGGCGTAGTGCGTATCCCCCCCGAGACGATGCCCGAAGGGCGAGTCCAGTTCGTCGAGCACCGCACCCCCGACTACGTCTGGCAGCCGCGCTGGTTCGGACACACCAACGGCGTCACCGCGCTCGCCGCCGCCTTCGTGGTCGCCGACGATCCGTCCGCGGCCGCGGCGCGCTACGCGCGCTTCACCGGCCTGCTCCCATCCGGTGAGGGGAAATTCATAAGATTGAGCACTTCCAGAGGGGACATCGTGATCGGCCGGCAGCGCGACCTCGCTGCGCTGCTGGGCGGCGCGCCCGCAGCGCCGGCGCTGGCGGGCTACGCGCTCGCCTGCGCCGAGCCCGAGGCGCTCGCGGCGCGCTGCCATGCCGCCGGCGCCGAGCCCCGGCGGATGGGCGAGCTCTACGCGGCGGTCCTGCCGCCGGCGTTGGGCGGCGCCTGGCTGTTTGGCGCGACGGACAGGATGACGCTAGGCACCGGATAGAAGCCCGTCACCTCCGTTAGCCTGCAAGGGCGCCGAAGGGCCGCTTTCGGCCAAAACAGACATTCGATCTGGATTTGAGGCTCCGATCGGAATACGCGGTCTGACCCGAGTTCCACAGGTTCGATGTGGGAGAGAATGCGTGTCCAGCAATCGCTCACCAACCGTCATGGCGGACTAAAGAATGGTTGGGCCGCTATTAACTCAAAAGGTACACGGAACACTGCAAGCTGCCGCGCGCGCTGGTGCGTCCACGGTTGAGTGCTCATTGGACCTTGATCGTTCGAGGACGACCGTCGAGGTGGGCGTTGCAGGATGGATCTGGCACGGTCAACGATTCCCCTATCTAGAAACCTGCAAGGACAGAACCGTTTACCACTGGGTGGGTGAGACCTTTCAGCCAGTGGCGCGTTTCACAACGTCACTGGTCAAGTTGGTGCCCACGGAGTGGGGGCCGCCGACGTTCGAAATCGATGGCATCAAGATGTTACCCACGGCGCATGTCTCGCCCTATGCGGATGCCGAACACAAAGTCGGCTTGATTCAACCGCGTGGCAAGGTGATTTTGGACACCTGTGGCGGCCTTGGTTATTTCGCCGCCTGGTGTTTGCTGGGTCGAGCGAGGCAGGTGCATTCTTACGAGAAGACCGCCGACGTGATCTGGCTGCGCAGCCTCAATCCCTGGTCGCCTGAGATTGGCAATGGATTTACGTTAACCCATGGCGACATTGCCGAGCAGATCGGCATGCTGTCCAGCGATTCGGTCGACGCGATTTTGCACGATCCGCCGCGTTTCGGTATCGCCGGAGAACTCTACTCGAAAGTCTTTTATGACCAACTGGCCAGGGTGCTCAAGCGCAAGGGCAGATTGTTTCATTACATCGGCGCACCGAACAAACTGACCAGTGGTCGCGATGTTCCTAGCGAAGTGGCGAAACGATTGCGGTACACGGGATTTGTCGCGAAGTTGACTGGCGATGGGGTACTGGCCGTGAAGAAGTGAGGGTTTTGGGCACGTTTTGGCGAGTGAGGGCGGGCCAAAGATCAAGCAATCACGAAATTTTCTTCCGCTTTTAATCGGGTAACGCCGCCAGGAGAGCAACGGCTTAGCTACTGGGCGTGACGTTTCCGTGACGCTTCGCCATTGTCCAAGCGGCCGAACGTCTCCTATCGGCCAGAAGCGGCCACACGCTTGATGCTCAACCCGCCGCCTTATTCGCCATTAGGCCGTTTGCATTCCGGCCTTCCAGGCGCGATTTTGAACGATTGCGCCCAGCAGCGCCGCTCGGCGATCCAAAACGCGCCGGCACCGCCCGCGTTTCGGGTCGCGGGCGCGCAGGAATTTCCTATCCTTCGCTCCGGTGGTGACGAGTATGACGCCAGCCCGGACAGCATCCTCAAGCGGGCTGATACTGCGATGTATCAAGCCAAAAAAGAGAGGTGCAATTTTATTCGCGTCGATGATTCGACAGCTTGAGTGACTGCTTATGGCGTTGGCAGGTGCTTGCGGTGGCGCCAAAAAAGGCCCATTAGCGGCTTGACGCTGGTGCCGTGGACGAGAATGGAAAGCGCCACCGCAACCAGTGTCAATTGGATCAGCTCCAGGGCCAGCTTCTCCGGCAGTCCCTGCTGAATGGCATACATCAGGTAGTACAGTGAACCGATGCCGCGCACCCCGAACCAGCCCACCATGCCGCGTATCGGCCATGAAGTGCGGGTACCCGACAGGCCGGCGAGGACGCTGACCGGTCGTGCCACGACAAACAAGAACAGCGCGAGTCCCACGGCACGCCAGCTCCAGGAATCGAGAAACAGCGTACCGCCGATCAGCAGGATGAGCACCATCTCCGACAACCGCTCGAGGTGTTCCTTGAATATCAGCGATCCTTCGCTGACGGTCGGCACTGGCTCCCTATCAGGACTCGCGCTTGAAGCCGCAGGTTCGATTGCGCGGGATTGTGGCCGATCAGGGTAATCCCGGGCGGCGGCGAGTTTGACTTCCGTCTGGCGCAGCGCCACGGCAGCGAAAAATACCGCCAGAAATCCCCACGCGCCCAGCAGCACACTCAAGCCGTACGCCACACCGATCAGGCCGAGTCCGAGGAAGTCGTCCATGAGCTTGTGCTCCGGTGACTCGCCGCGCAGTTTCCATGCCAGCCGGGCCAGTGCGGCGCCGGAAGTTACCCCGACGGCGATTCCCGCCACCGTGGCCCACAGCACATCGACCAGCGCCCAGCGCAGACCGGAGTCACCTAGCTCATGCAGGCCGAGCAATCCCAGCCCCAGCATCACAAACGGAAAAGCGCTGCCGTCGTTCATGCCCGCCTCGCAGGTCAGCGTGAAGCGGAGCTGGTCGCGGTCGCCGGGATGACGAATCTGGACATCGGTCGCCAACACCGGATCGGTCGGCGCCAGGATCGCACCCAGCAAGATGCCGGCGCCCAGTGGCAGGCCGAGTAGATAGTAAGCGAAGGCGGCGACCAAGACGACGCTGACAGTCATGGAGACGGATGCCAGCAGAATCGGTGTGCGCCAGCGGGCGAAGCTTACCGGTACGGGCATTTTGACACCGGCGGAAAACAGCGAAATCAGCACCGCCACTTCAGTCAGCACTTCCAGCAGCGCCGATTGCTTGAGCGGATTGAAGTGAAATGCGTTGAGCACCGTAGGACCCACCAGCAGTCCCACTGCCAGATAGATAATGGCTGGCGTGACCGGCAGGCGCTTTAGCACTGAAGAAGTCAGCCCTCTGGCGAGCAGCAGGCCGCCCACGAGCAGAAACCAAGGTGCGTTAGTCATTGTTTTTTAAACTTCGTGCGGCTTTCGGTCTTCGCGCTCGGCGCAAAACGCCGGCTACGCCGCCAGCCCTTTGCTCGGGTTGATGAGGTACTTCTCGCCGGTGGAACGCCTGCCGTAGGCGGAGATCGCGTCCGCTTGCAGCGCCTCGGCCAAGGACACGGTCTTCGCGTAGCGGCTGGCGAATGTGGTCTTCAGTTCGGCCAACACGCGCTCGCGCAGCTTCTGCGCCGCGGCGGGCCCGATCTTCTGCAGGAACGGAGTCAACAGCCATCCGCCCACGCCCCAGGCCATACCGAAGTTGCCGATCAATTCGGTCGGGTTGGTGTCCAGCCGCCCATAGATATAGACCTGCTTGTGTGTCGTCGATCCGTAGCGGCTGTACTCCTTGGCGGTCTTGTTCAAGGCCGCCTCCATGCAGCTCAGGATCTGCCCGGCCAGCTTGCCGCCGCCGGTGGCATCGAAGGCGATCGTGGCGCCGGTGGCCGCAAGCGCGTCCGTCAGGCCCTGCATGAACGCGGGCGAACTGGCGTTGCACACATGCTTCGCGCCGATGGCGCGCAGGATGTCCTCCTGCTCCTGCTTGCGCACGATATTCACCAGCGCAATGCCATCCTTGATGCAGATTCTGTTGAGCATCTGCCCGAGATTGGACGCCGCAGCAGTGTGCACCAGCGCGCTGTGGCCCTCGCGCCGCATCGTCTCGACCATGCCCAGCGCGGTGAGCGGATTGACGAAGCACGACGCGCCTTCGGCCGGCGTCGTGCCTTCGGGCAGCAGCATGCACAGCGCTGCCTTCACGCACCGGTACTGCGAATACATCGCCCCGCCGATGACAGCCACCGTCTTTCCTGTCAGTGCCTGCGCCCCGGGGCTCGCGCCCGCCTTCACCACCACGCCCGCGCCTTCGTTGCCGACGGGCAGCGACTGGTCCACCCGGCCGGCCATGGCCTTCATCAGCTTCTCGGGAATGGATGCTATGACCACGGGACTCGCGCCGCTGCCGGAGAACCTTGCGCCGCTCATGTCGGCGGCGCCGAACAACAGTCCCAGGTCCGACGGATTGATCGGCGCGGCTTCGATTCGCACCAGCACTTCGTCCGGCGCGGGCTCCGGGATCGGGATGCTCGCAAGCGAAAGCTCGAGCTCACCGTTGGCGCGCACCAGCGAACGAAGTTGAAGCGAGCTGCGAGCGTCATCGGCGGGCATTGCGGATCTCCGTGAAGAGTGCGTGAAGGCGCAGTCTATCGACAAATCCCGCGAGTCAGCGCTCGAATGAGCGCTACCGGCCAGAAGCGGTCGCCGGCGGTCGAAAGCATTTGCGCAGTCTGCTATCACGCTCGGCACTCCCGCAATCTGACTGGCCTTAAGTGCGCGGCACGTTACTATTCACGCTGACTGCATCACCAACCAAACAATGAAGACATGATTTGGCTAGCGGGGCTTCGAAAGGCCGGCGTGGCCTCGGCACTATGGGCCGCGGTGCTTTTCGGCGCGGGGACGCCGCTCGCAAAGTGGCTGCTCCAGGCAGTCAATCCCTGGTTGCTGGCTGGACTGCTCTACCTCGGTTCCGGCGCCGGACTGACGGTGTACCGTCGCCTGCGGAGAGCCCCCGCCGCCCGCCTTCCCCGGAACGAAGTCCCTTGGCTCGTGGGCGCGATCTTGTCGGGCGGAATCGTGGCTCCGGTGTTGCTAATGGTCGGGTTGCAGGCAATGCCCGCGTCTGCCGCCTCCCTCCTGCTAAATGCTGAGGCGGTTTTCACCGTGCTGCTGGCCTGGTTCGCTTTCAACGAGAATTTTGATCGACGCATTGCGTTGGGCATGGTCGCGATACTGGCGGGCGCTGTCATCCTAAGCTGGCCGGGCGAGGTGCGCTTGGGCGAGATATGGCCAACGCTGGCGGTCCTCGGCGCGTGTTTCGCATGGGGCGTCGACAACAACCTGACGCGTAAGGTGTCGCTCACGGATGCGACTTGGATTGCGGCGGTGAAGGGTTGGACGTCTGGCTTGGTCAACTTGACCCTCGCGCTTTCGTTTGGGGCAGCAATACCGGCGCTACCCCAAGTGATGGGCGGCATAGCGGTGGGCATACTTGCCTACGGGACGAGTTTGGCCCTATTCATCGTAAGCCTGCGCCACCTGGGCACCGCACGCACGGGCGCATATTTTTCTGTCGCACCATTCTTTGGCGCCACACTTGCGGTGCTGATGGGCGAATCGGTTACGGTGCCCCTTGTCGTAGCAGGAGCGCTAATGGCGCTGGGCGTCTGGTTGCATCTGACCGAGCGGCACGAACACGAACATTTTCACGAAGAAACTACGCACGACCACGAGCATGTTCACGACGAGCACCATCAGCACGAGCACGACTTCGAGGTGGCGCCCGGAGCCAAACATCGCCATCCGCATCGGCACGAACGACTCACGCATGTTCATCCGCACTTCCCGGACGCTCACCACCGGCATACGCATTGAATGCGCCACTTGATCTGCCGCCCGACGTCTGCTCGGGGTCGTCAGCAGCCATCTAGCCGTTAGCGGGAATCACTGAGGGTGTCGCTTACGCGAGCCCCTCCACTCCCTTCATCATTGTCAGCCCTCGTGACCCTGCGAGCAGAAATGGTGCCGGACAGGAAAATGAGGCGGGGAGAACAAAGAACGCGATCCGTCGATTCACGGGATTTGGCGGCAAAGGGTTGACGTCAGGGATTCAAAGGCGCGAACTTTGAAACTTGGCGCCACTCCAACTTCGACCCCACCGCGTTCAGGAACACCTCTCATGCGAATCGGAGAACCGGCCCGCATCGCCTTGCAGCGGGATGCGAGCCGCCCCGCACGTCAGGTGCCCACATCGCAGTCCGGCCCCGCGAAGAGTCGGGCAGTGATCAGGCACCTCGCGGCGAGCATCCTGCTTTGTGCGGCCGGCGCGGCCGGCGCTGCGCCCGCCAATACGCTCGACACCTTGCTGCGCAAGGCCGTCGACGGCACTTGGCGCTCGGCCGCGCACAAGGCACGCGATCGCTACCGCCATCCAGTGCAGGCGCTCGAGTTTTTCGGACTCCGGCCGGACATGACGGTCATCGAGCTCGAGCCAGGGGCGGGCTGGTACACCGAGATCCTCTCCCCGGTGCTGCGGGAGCGCGGCAAGCTCATCGAGACGGCAGCGCCGCTCGACGCGAAAAAGCCCTTCGTGCGCCGTATGGCGGCGCGGTTCGAGCAAAAGCTCAAGTCCGATCCCGCGGTCTACGGCAAAGTGAAGCTTGTTCCGTTTGACCCGCCGAGGCAGGTCGAGCTCGGCCCGCGGGACTCCGCCGACATGGTGCTCACCTTCCGCAACACGCACGACTGGCTGAACGAAGGACCGGAAGTACTGGCGAAGGTGTTCGCCGCCGCGTTCCGGGTGCTCAAGCCCGGCGGCGTCTTCGGCGTAGTCGAGCATCGCGCGCGCCCGTACGCGAACGCGATCGAAAGCTCGCGCGCCTTCCACCGCATCCCCGAGGACTACATGATCGAGCTCGGCCTGAAGAGCGGATTTCGCGTGACCGCCGTCTCGGAGGTGAACGCCAACCCGAAGGACGACGAAATTGTGAACGCGCATCGTCTGCCGCCCGACCTCTCGGGTCCAACGAGCGAACACGCGAGGATGCGCGCGATTGGCGAGTCCGATCGCATGACCCTCAGGTTCGTGAAACCTGGGGGCCCCTAGCGCCGCGTGTGGAGCTGCTTGCCTCCGGCCTTGGGCCGGGCTGCAAGGTCCACTAAGCGGCCGACGCGCTTCAGCCCAGCCGGCTGAGCACCCGGTCGACCATCACGCCCGACAGGCCGAGGTAGTTCGCCGGGTCGCACAGGCGCGCGAGCGCGGCGCGGTCGAGGTGGCGGCTGATTTCGGCGTTGCCGGCCAGCAGCTCGAGCAGCGGCCGGTTCTGCGCGATCGCTTCGCGGCACAGGTCGTACACCAGGTCGTGCGCGCGCTCGCGGCCGAGGTGCGGCCCCAGGCCCATCATCACGGCTTCGGAGGCGACCAGGCCGTTGGTGAGGGCGAGGTTCGCGCGCATGCGCGCGGGGTCCACCTCGAGGCCTTCGAGCATGGTGCGCGCCTGGCGCAGCGCGCCGGCGGAGAGGCAGAACGCCTCCGGCAGCACGATCCACTCGATCTCCCACGGCCCGGTCGAGCGCTCGTGGTCGGCCACCATCGCGTCCATCAGCGCGGCGGCGTGCTGGCGCACGACCGAGATCGCGGCGTGAATGTAGCAGCTCGAGATCGGGTTGCGCTTCTGCGGCATGGTGCTGCTCGAGCCGCGGCCGTGGGCAAAGGGCTCGAACACTTCGCCGACCTCGGTCTGCATCAAAAGCTTCACGTCCAGTGACAGCTTGCCCAGGGTGCCGCCCAGCAGCCCGAGGAAGCAACCGACTTCCGCGATGCAGTCGCGGATCGTGTGCCATGCGATCACCGGCTGGCCCAGGCCCAGCTCCAGCATCAGGCCCGCCTGGGTCTCCAGCGCGCCCTTTTCCAGCGAGGCGAGCGTGCCGGCCGCGCCGGCGAACTCGCCCACCAGGACGCGCGGCCGCATTTGCGCCAGCCGCTCGCGATGGCGCTCGATCGCCGACAGCAGCCCCGCCATCTTGTAGCCGAAAGACACCGGCACCGCCTGCTGCAGGTTGCTGCGCCCGGCCATCGGGGTGTCGCGGTAGCGCCGCGCGAGGTCCGCCAGCGCGGCCGAGATCGCCTCCAGCTCGGCCTCGATCAGCTCGAGCGCTTCGCGCAACTGCAGCACGGTCGCGGTGTCGGTGATGTCCTGGGTGGTCGCGCCCCAGTGGCAGTATTCGCCCAGCCCGTCGCGGCACAGCGCGGTGAGCTGGGACACGACGCCGAGCACCGGGTAGCCGATGCGCTCGGTCTGCTGGCGCAGCTTGTCCATCTCGATCCGGTCGATCGAGCAATGGCGCACGATTTCCTCCGCCGCCTCGGCGGGAATGAGGCCGAGCCGCCCCTGTACCCGCGCCAGCGCCGCTTCGACATCGAGGTATTTCTGCGTCCGGTTCTCATCCGACCAGACCCGGCGCATCGTCTCGGTGGCGAAGATGTTTCCGAAAATCGCTGAATCGACGATGGTCGACGGCATGCGCTTGCTCTCCGGTGAAAAGTCTGGACACATACGTTAAGCTGTAATTTGTTCCAGCACCATTCCCCGGAGCCCATGGCATCAGACCTGCTCACCCTCTCCGCCGCCGAGCTGCTGCGGCTGTACCGCGCCAAGCGCGCCTCCCCGCTCGAGGTGACGCGCGCCGCGCTGCAGCGCATCGACAAGCTCAACCCGGTGCTGAACGCGTTCTGCTTCATCGCCCCCGACGCGCTCGAGATGGCGAAGGCGTCGGAAGCGCGCTGGATGAAGGGCGAGCCGCGCGGCGCGCTCGACGGCGTGCCGGTCTCGATCAAGGACCTGCTGCTGACCAGGGGCTGGCCCACGCTCAGGGGCTCCAAGACGGTCGACCCGAAAGGGCCGTGGAACGACGACGCGCCGGTGGTGGCTCGGCTGCGCGAGGCGGACGCGGTGCTGCTCGGCAAGACCACCACTCCCGAGTTCGGCTGGAAGGGCGTGACCGACAACCCGCTCACCGGCATCACCCGCACCCCGTGGAACCCGGCCAAGACGCCGGGCGGATCGTCCGGCGGCGCCGCGGCGGCGATCGCGGCGGGCATGGGCCCGCTCACGCTCGGCACCGACGGCGGCGGCTCGATCCGCATTCCCTGCGCGTTCACGGGCGTGTTCGGGCTCAAGCCCTCGTTCGGGCGCGTGCCGGCCTGGCCGCTGTCGCCCTTCGGCACGGTGGCGCACGTGGGGCCGATGACGCGCAGCGTGCACGACGCGGCGCTGATGCTGAACGTGCTGTCGCAGCCCGACGCGCGCGACTGGTTCGCCCTGCCCTACGACCCGCGCGACTACCGCCTGGGCCTGGACGACGGGGTGCGCGGCCTGCGCATCGCGTATTCCGCCGACCTGGGCAGCGCGAGCGTAGAGCCGGAGGTCGCCGCGCTGGTCGAGCAGGCGGCAATGCGCTTCGTCGAACTCGGCGCGCTGGTCGAGGAGGCGCAGCCGGATTTCGGCGGCGTGGACGAGGTGTTCCGCCGCCACTGGTTCAGCGGCGCGGCCTACCTGCTCAAGAGCTTCGGCCCGCAGCAGAAGGCGCTCGTGGACCGCGGCCTGGTCGAGGTCGCCGAGCAAGGCGCCAAGATCGGTATGCTCGAGCTGCTCGAGGCGGTGCAGAAGCGCGGCGCCTACGGCGTGCAGATGAACCAGTTCCACGAGAAGTACGACCTGCTGCTGACCCCGACCCTGCCGCTCGCGGCGTTCGACGCGGGGCGGGAGGTCGCCGACGTGATGAAGGAGAAGCGCTGGACCGACTGGACCCCGTTCTCCTACCCGTTCAACCTGACCCAGCAGCCCGCGGCGTCGATCCCCTGCGGGCTGACCCGGGACGGCCTGCCGGTCGGGCTGCAGATCGTCGGCCCGCGCTACCAGGACGCGCTGGTGCTGCGCGCCGCGCGCGCCTTCGAGTCGCTGCAGCCGATCCCGCTGCCGGACCTGTCGGCGCTCGCGCCCGCCGGCTAGCGATGCCGGTCGACCTGCGCCTGATCCGCCCGCATGAGTTCGTGCGCTGCGCGGACGACGGCGCGCTCGACCACGACGCCAGCCTCGCGCTGCTCGTGGGCGCGGTGTCCGGAATCAACGTCAACCGCTCGAGCCACATCCTGCTCGACCTGCGCCAGGCCGACGCGGCGCTCGACGTGCTCGAGCTGCACGCCCTGGGCGAGCGGCTCGCGGCGCACCCGTCGGTGCGCGGCCGCCGCGTCGCGGTGCTCGCGGCGGCGAACGAGCATTCCGCCAGCCCGCGCTTCGCCGAACTGGTCGCCGGGGCGCGGGGCAGCACGGCGCGCGCCTTCGCCAGCCTGGACGAAGCGCTCGCCTGGCTGGGCAGCGCTTAGCGCCGCCCTGACTGCAACTCCGGCGGTAGGACGACATGGGGCCCTCCGGCCCGTACCTCGCCGCGAATACCGTGTATCCCAATTCATGCAATTCGCGCAGTCCGGCTAACTCGCTGAGCGCTCGGGTCGTTCAAGCACCTCGCGCTCGAATAGCGGGACGCACTCTGTTTTTTCGGCTCCCTTCTTCGCGTTAGACCGCAACTGCGACCAAGGTTAATATTCGACCATTGCGAGAGGAAACCGAAATGACGCAGCTTCTCGAAAAGGCATTGAGCCAAGTGGCGAAGCTTCCGGCGTCCGAGCAGGATGCCGTGGCCGCTATTGTCCTTGAAGAACTCGCGTCCGAGCAGCGTTGGTCGGAGTCCTTTTCAAGATCCCAGGATCTTCTCGCCAAGCTTGCTGAAAAAGCGTTGGCTGATCACGCCGCTGGGCGCACTAAGCCACTCTAGCGGCAGTGCAGTCCCAAACCACCGAGGAGTTCCGCTCGCTCCTCGCCGCGGCGCCCGCTGGGGTTCAAGCGAAGCCTCAAAATGCATATCGTTTATGGTCCGAAAATCCCGCGCACTTGTCGCTTCGATTCAAGAAGGTCCACAACACGCTTTCGGCGCGCGCCGGTAATGCGGGACGTTGAGGCTGTAGAAAAAGTCCCTTTCCCTCGGAACTTCAGAGGAGAAATGCGCTCCATCTGAGCAAGCGGACATAAGAATGCCGCTTAGCGAGGGCGACACGATGGCGCGCTACAAACACTACGACTACGCACAGATGAAGATGCTGCCGGTGAGTTATGCGGCGCAGATTCTGGCGGGCACCTTTGAGCACACGCTGAACCGGCTGGTCGATGAGGAGTTCGACCTGAAGGTGTTCGAAGCGCGCTACAAGAACGATGAGACGGGCGCCCCGGCCTACGATCCAGCGATTCTGCTCAAGATCATTCTGTTTGGCTATTCACGCGGTGTGACGGCG